>JAGQWR010000093.1 GCA_020437105.1 Saprospiraceae bacterium | reverse complement strand
TTGGATCTACATTCCCCAGCGGATCGTTTGGATCTGAATCATTGGCCACCACATCTGTGGTTACTGGAGTATCCTCATCCACACTGTCTGTATCATCAACGGCTACAGGTGGATCGTTGATCGGATTTACAGTAATGACAACTGTCGCGGTATCACAATCTCCATCAATATCACAAATAACATAAGTCAGGGAGTCCAGACCATTAAAATTCGGATCAGGTGTATAATCTATGGAATCATCTGTCGGGTCGTTTGGATCCACCCCGGTATTCACTGAGGCGACACCGTACAAAGACGACATCAAAATCGAAATCGCTCCGACAGCTGGTCCATTGTCTCCAAAGCTGTCATTGTTTAATACATCAATATTCGTCAAGCCTGAATCTTCATCGACTGTAATGCTGTCATCCCCTGCTGCGGGGCCGTCGTTTAGCGGACAGGGGAATGAAAAGTTGGATGGTTCATTCGCATTATAAATATCTGTGGCCGGAGCATCATTAATACTAACCGACATCTGATTATTAAAATTGGCACCCAAATTCATTTGGATAGCCATTTGAATACTGCTATTGTTTGTCAAAATTTCCACATTCCCTCCCATACAATCGCCAGGAAGCCTAAATCCAAACAAAGGAATTGGGACGCCACTTACCACACTGGTCAGCATCGGGGAATTTTGAAGTACCACCTGGTAAACATCATTCCCCTCGAGGTCATTTGGATCAAATCCAAAACCACCATAGAGCGTTGGGGTAATTAACTGTGCCACCCAGGTGCCTGTACTGTCATAGAAGGAACCAGAACCCGGGGCAATCGGTATTGCAGGGGTAGTAATAGTTCCTTCAGGTAACATAAAGGAAAACACCGCAGTAGATATGGTTACATTGGTGGAATTAAAATTTGGGTAAGCCACAGCTGTCATAAACAGCGGGTCAGTGGGATCCTGAACCAAGCCGTAGTTGATTTCATCCTGTGCCTGAATTGCTTGTACCAGCAAACAGGAAGCCAGAATACATAGGAATTTGAGGTAAAAATTTTTAATGCAAGTATAATTTGTTAATCGCGAAACAATGGGTATCTATTCTGGTAATTGCTGCCTCATGATGAATGTTTGAAGCCTCAGGAAATTTGGTCCGAAGCCATCAACATTGTTAAAAATGTGATCGACATCATTTCCCTGACCGGCTAAAATGGACTTACTATCCAATGCCACATCTCCCAGGTGATAGCCGAAATACTGGTAGGTTTCCAGCATCAGTAAATTTCCCGGAGCGAAAATGACTTCATTATAGATTGGGTCTTTATCGTTACTTTGACCTGCATAGACGACCCCATCATTCGAATTGGTATTTCCTGCCCAAAGTGCCATTCGGCTGCCAATAACAGCCTGTTCGAAGCCGTCATAATTTGGAAAATCCTCCCACAAATCCAGGTTTGGATCCGTAAAATCAATGTTCGTTCCCAGCGAATCCATGAGGATGGCTTGGGCAGTCATTACGCCCAGATGATTCCGGTGACGTACAGAAACGAAGTAGGAATCAGGTGTAGTTGATCCAAACCAGAGCAGTCCGGGTTCTCCGTCATAAACGTCAATGACTTGTCCGTTTCGCAGAACCAATCCTGCCCGCGTTGCTACAACCATAGTTGAGTCGGTAGCATCGCGAAGTTCTACAAAGACCCAGTCAACGACCGACTCTTCTCCATGATCGGCCAGAAGTTCTAAGGGGTTTTTAATAATCTCTCCACCGCTCTGCACAGGCACAAACTCGGCCAGATCAGAATATGGTTCTACAATCGGAACCAGGCCTGCAGCCCGAAGATCATCCAGCATCAGGGTGTCGGGTGATCCCAACATGGACCCTTGCAGATATACTTGTAGGTTCAACCGCACATATAAAGCCTCAACGGTAATAAATACCCAGGCAGAGTCGCAGACCGGATTCACTTCATCCGTACAAATAATATATTGAAAGGAATCGACTCCGATGAAGGCCGAATCCGGCCAATACTGTATCGTTCCGTCTGGAAGTATATTGTATTCTCCAAATTCAGGATCCGCAATTACGGCAAGGGTGGACGTATCAACAGGGGTATTAATAATATCATTTGGAAGGACTGCCACTATAATAGAATCCAGTTCTTCCATGGTGGCATAATTGTCAACGGCTAGCAAACAATCACCGGCAATGTCGCATTCACAGGCATTGACATCATCACAAAAATCAGGGATTCCATCTCCATCAGAGTCCAGCAGGTCATTTCCATTTTCACATTGATCCAGGCAATCACCAACGCCATCACCATCACTATCCAACACAACAAAGGCATGATAGATATTCAGATCCAGCGCCAAATTTAAAAGGCCGGCTACAGATATTTGAACTTCATCAAACGCAGCGGTGGTCGTAAAGGCCAGCACATTGAGGCTGGAGGAGCCCGGTAGCAGGCTGATTCCTAATAGCCCCCCGCTTGCCGGAACGCTTTCCTGGAGGGCTCCCCCCAGATAGGTATTTATGGTAATTTGGCCTAGTACCTGCGCATCAAGTAATCCGAGTAACCCGGAATCATCTTCTATAACAAATCCGGTTACGGTACCGGCAGGATAGCTGTTATCTACTTCCAGAGAAATGGAGCCGGTTACCAAAACGCCCAGACCGATTTCAATCTCTCCATAATTAGTCGTATCAGTATCAATGACGTTTGAAGTATTGGAAATACCACAGAACACACAAAATCCGGAAAAACCGGTCCGTGCTCCAATGATCTCTGCTCCATCCGAAGCATCTGTTAAACTTTGAATACATTCACCCGGACAGGATGTTGGTTGTTCGTAGGCGTAATAAACCTGAAGATTAACGGAGGCACTTAACAATCCGCCATCGATAAAAATGGATACTGCATCAAAATCCTGTGTGGTTTCAAATCCAATCCGAAAACGCGCTAAGGGTCCACCATAAACAGCGGTAGATTCCAATAAACCGTTGACAGTCGTAGCTGACTCCAGAAATACTCCGTCTCGATAAGTGGCAATTGTAATGGCCCCCAGAATACTGGCATCAATTAACCCGGTTGAGGCACCAAGTACAAAGCCAACTTCGTTTCCAGCTGGATAATAATGCAGGCTGTCTGTGACCCGAAGACCTACCCCTTCCAGCAAAGCAGATACTCCCAGGTTTAAGTCTGCATAATTCCCCAGATCTCCATCTACCGTATTATCCTTATCTAATACGGAACACAAAATGCATAGGCTTGTAATAGTACTTTCAGCGTAGGTTCCCAAACCATTGATTGCATCATTGCATATCCCGTTATCCTCCTCCAATTCGATAGAAATCGGGGTGCATGTGACTTCATCGCAGGCATCCGGAATACCGTCAGAATCAGAATCGATTAAATCATCTCCCAACGGACACTGATCTGCACAATCTGCTATGCCGTCATTATCAGAATCGGGTACAATAAAGGCGTAAAAAACATCCAGATTTAACCCTAATAAGGCCAAACCAGAAACTGTTATACTGATCTCGTCAAAGCTGCCGGACGTTTTAAAACTAATGCGATTGAGGTCGGTTGTTCCTTCCAGCAAGGAAGCCGTAACAATTGTTGCACTGGCCAGATTACTTTCCTGCAAAACACCTCCTAAATAGGTACGTATGCGAATCTGCCCCAAAACGGTGGCATCCAATAGTCCTAATAATCCATCAGCGTCGCGCACAATAAAGCCTGCCTCATGGCCGGCCGGAAAAACGGAACTGGAGCTTACAGAAATTGAGCCACTACTCAGAACCCCGATTGGGATAGAAATATTAGCAAAATTGGTCGTGTCTCCATCTATCAGGTTACCCGTACCACTCAGCGAACAACCAATGCAAAGTCCATCCAATCCGGAATTGGCTCCACTGATACTGGCATTGTAAATAGAACTACTTGTTAATGCTTCAACACAGGAAGCGCCGCAACCTTCTGCAGGTTCTTCAAAGGCGTAATAGACCCGAAGACTGAGGGCAGCTCCAACCAAACCTCCATCCGCGAATAATCGGATTTCATCAAAATCATAACTTGTTACAAATCCGATCCGTTGTTTGGAGGCATCACCAGCTAAAACCTGGGCATCCAAAAGCGCATTTACAATTGTAGCAGATTCCTGAAAAACGCCATTCCGGTACGTCGAAATGGTTAGTGCTCCCAATACGGTCGCATCCAGAATTCCTGCAGATGAACTCACTACAAATCCGGCCCGGTTGCCGGCCGGATAATATTCCTGGGTATTTGCAACACCCAGTTCAACTCCTTCCAGCAAGGGACTGACCAATAATAAGAGGGTTGTGTAATCCGACAGATTCGCATTAACGGCATTACTTTCACCAATAATCTGACACCCAACGCATAAGGGGTCAATAATGGTGGAAGTGGTAAACTGGGTGCCACTTAAGGCATCATTACACAGACTGTCATTCTCCAATACTGTTGGTGGTAAGAACGCAAATGAAGAAGTCAATTTTTCTGATGGAGCAGAACAATCTGTATATGTATTCCAGTCAAATAAGCCGCTATTGGAATAGGCCTGCAATGGCGCAGCAATAATGGTCAGTAAACTGAATAAGAATAACCCGGACCAGATTTGTAAATAAGTGTAAAAACGTGCCATATTAGTTATTCAGAAATTCAAAAATTTGCATACAAATCCCAGGGCATTTAAAAAATTAATTTTAAATACCAGGCAATTATTAAATGTGGCCCATTAGAGCGCAGCACATCCAAAACTGACGTGTAAGGTGTTAAGCAAAACTTTAATTCAAAGCTCTGCCAGTTCAGCAAATTTGATTTGTGATTACAACAAGGGGGGGGGAGTAAGGAGCGCAATAAACTCAGGTATTTATTTACAGCAATTTAACCTGAATTTATTTTTAGTTTATATATATCGGTAATGGGAAAAACAAAAATAATGCTTGCTAATTATATTTAATCTAATTACAATTAACAGCTTTTAACAAATATAAGGAGCTTTATTTGTGGAGTCAAGTTTAACATATTGTTATTTGATAATGTGTCAAATCCATTGAAAAACGTCCTTATACTCTATATAACCTGCCCTTATAGTACAAATTACACACCTTGTAATCTGATTTATAAAACGATAAAACCTGCTAGTAATTCTTTTTTAAACTTCCTGCCAATCGGAAATTCTTCTCCACTGGAATAGTATGCTTTTAATTCAGTAGCATCCAGATGGCACAATAAATCAGCCCGTACCAAAAACTGCTTGTGTATTCTAATAAACTGTTTGTCAGGAAGTTGAGACTGAATATTTCGCAAAGAACTATGTACCAGTTGCTTCTTATCTTCAGTTACTATATAACAGTAATTGCCATCAGAATGCACATATCTAACATCTTTTAAGGCTATCCGGACATAGGTTTTTTTCACTCGGATCAACAAATCCCTGGCGCCATCCTGATTACCTCTTCCTTCCCCTAGCTCAAATAAAGGCTTGTTTATTTTTGTAGAGAAGTACAAGAATTTTTGTAATGCAATAGCATCCAGCTCCTGCACAAAAAAACAAAATCCCTTATCAGTAGAAGTAAACGCTTCCGTATCCGGGTCCTGTCCGGTAAAATAAAAATAGATTAGGGAAACCTGCAACCGATTAAGGAAGTCAATGTGTTGCCGCATTTCCACTTGTGACTTATTGGTAGCATCCACAAGAATCATATCCAGATCAAATTGGGTGCTGTACATTTTCACTTCACACCAGGTGCAGGTACTCAGATCGTAGTAGCCAATTCCCACCAGATTCTCCGACATCTTTTTGACCACTTTATCATGGTCGGTAACCAATAAAATTTTCCAGCCTATTATTTCATCTAACATTGATCATTTCTTAATTAAGAGCTTAACACACATAGATCAGCTGATGAAATTACATACGGGTATCAACAGCAAACAGGGTTCCATTAAATACAAAAAGGAATCCGGGGAAAAGGGTAGGTGCATAGGTATAGTACTGGGGGGTGAAACACTTTATGGCTAAACTTCTCAACGCAAAATTACGGTAATCGAAAAAGATAAAAGCTGACCGATTAGTCAACATTGATGAATTGGGTAAATAAATTGATTAACATCTGGTTTTAATATGTAAACATGATTTTCGGTCAGGCGTCCAGGGAATATTGGCCGGAGTATATTTACCAACCTTAGCAAAAAACAAAAGCCATCCCAGGTAACAGGGACAGCTTTTGCAAAATACATGCTTATTGAGGCGAATTATTGCCTCACAAAGGGTTTTGTAATCATTTGATGCCCGTCAGACAAGATCAGATAGTAGGTTCCTGCACTTAAACCGGATACAGACAGATTTGTCTCCCAGTTTTCGCCCACTTTATTGTCGAAATCCTGACCGACAATCTGCCCATAAATATTGAGGATATACAGATTAATTTGACCATTCCAATCATTTTCTAATTGCACATTCAACCTATCGGTTACCGGATTAGGGGCTAATTTCATGCCTTCCGGCGAAACCGGGAGCAGATCAAGGCCTGTGAAGGTTTCCAACTGGATTGTATGCCAGGTTTCATTGGTAATAATCGGATCATTAAAATCAAAATAGATAGCGGCTTCGTTATGTAAAGTTGTGCCTTCTGGCAGGTCCGGACGCTGACTGATTTGGAACTTCACAAATCCATGCGAGGCAGCTTCATTAGTCGTAGAATCCGGGAGCAAAATGTTATTAAAGATAAATTGTACTTGCCCTCCATCCAGCACTTCAAACTCGTATGGATGGCTGGAAGCACCCGGGCGGATAGAACCGGGCTGAAAATTTGGATCCAGTTGATCGCTAATAACCACAGTAAAAGCCGTATCCGTACCCGTATTCTGGAAGCGGATCATATAATCCAGATCCACATTCGGTTTGATATAATGTCCCTCTTCCAGTCCATAAGGGAAACCGGTTTTATCATTAGGGTCATAAGAACCCGTTACTTCCAGACAGAAAACTGCCCGATACGGTTCATTGATATCAACCGGAAATAAATTAACCAATCCGGTGGTATTGATTCCGCCGCAACCTTCAAACCAGGCCACTGGCTGAAATTGCCCCGGATAAAGTGTTTCGTTGGGCGACTCAAAGCGCCAGGTAGAACCATTGGCCGGTACTTCAATTTCAATTTCTTCACCGGGACCCAGGTCAAATGGATTAGACATATACATGATCACATCTTCTACAATCACATAATCTTTGGATTCAGCCATAGCTGCATCTCCCACATTTTTCAGTGTGAAGACGACCTTATCTCCTACACAGGCGCTACTCACCCATAAGCTGGCCCCCGAGTAGCCCGGATCAGCCGGGGCGCAGATCTGCGCCGGATAAATAATAGCCTCCGAACAAAGCGTTTGGCCCTGCAATACGCCACAGCTTACGTCCACATCAATCGTAAATTGATCACAGGCCGCCGGATCAATATCTCCCAGGTCAAAAGTATAGACATTGCCAGTTACAGAAGACCAGGGTATGCTGCTTCCTGTTACAGTCAGGTTTGGATCCAGCGATACCTCCATATATGCGCCTTGCACTAAATTCGCTGAAAAGCTGCAAAAGGATAAACTATACGTGCTGCTCATACAAGCCCGTACCACCGGCGTGGCAATATCTGCCTGCAACAAAGGACAAGCCTGTTGTAATAACACCGGAAAATCAGCTGAAACAGCGCTTGTACCTGCTGTAACCGGCACATTGTAAATGGTTCCACAAGGTAAGATAGTGGTCGGCACATCCGGCAGACTTACTTCGAAGCCGGCTCCGGCCTGATTGGGATCAAACCAGGAAGTTGTCACATAATAACCAGCGGCATCTGTAATTACTTCCTGGCTGCTGCCGAATTGTGTGTTACTGACCAGAACAGTCCATGGACCAATACCGCTTTCGGCCGCATCAAACGTACAATCACTATCCTCATCATAAAACACGTTACCTGAAATTTCAACGGCATCACAAACTGCCGGGTTATTGAGCACATTGACCGTACCCCAACAGGAATTTGTATTTCCCGATTGATCCTCGCCCGTTACTTGTACAATAATTTCGCCTACGTTGGAACAATCGAGGACTAATTCACTACCCGTCACGCCACTTCCAAAAATACCGATGGTGAATGTTACCGCAGAGCAATTATCTGTGATCAACCCTTCTGTCACATCTTCCGGTAGTAAAATGGTCGGACCGGGGGATTCGAGCGTTACATCCAGGCCGTCATTGCAGGCCATTACCGGACCAATTTTATCCTGGATATCGACAGTCGTTAAACAGGTATTGGAATTTCCGGAGTTATCGGTTGCGATGATTTCAATACTATGGACACCAATATCCGAACAACCAATTTCAATAAAAGGGAAAGTGGGCGATCCATCAATTCCGATCTCCAGGATCAGGTTTTGTCCATCACAAAAATCCCACATAGAATTTATAAAATCACTTGCCCAAAGTTGTGTAGGCGGAGCAAATGGCAGGGCAACATTGAGTCCGGATACACAAACAATTACAGGAGCTGTTTCATCAGGATCACATTGAGCCTGCAAATTTGTAGTATGGAATAACAACAAGAACAAGGCTAACACAGTACCCGATACAGTTGTTTTTCGGAGTGTAAATTTGGGATGAGTCATAGGATTACGTTTTCATCTTTATGGATAATTAAATTCAACAGTACAAAAGTGGTATATCACTCAAGGGAAAACAAGCACAAAAAACACCGATTATAGAAAAAAAATAAAATATATTACACCCTCAATTATTGACTATCAATTCTTTATATGATTATTTTATTGAAAAATGACTAAATCGAAAATTAAAGAAATCGCCGGTACTTTAGACAAAAAAGAACGAATAGCCTTTCGGAAGTACCTCGATTCTCCATATTTCAATAAACGAGCCGATGTAGTCATTCTTTGGAATCTAATCGAAAAGGATCTACAGAAGGCACAATCAGGCATTTCAAAAGAGCAGGTTTTTCAACAGGTGTATCCGGGAAAAGCCTATCTGGACAGGGATTTTCATCTACTTAGAACGTACCTCCTTAAACACCTGGAAAACTTTCTGGCCATTCGACAGATGGAGAAAATGCCCTTGGAAAAAGATATGTATTTACTCCAAAGCTTAAAGCAAAAGAACATTCGAAGCCGGCAAGCTACACTTATTGACAAAATAAAAAAAGCACATGAAAAACAAGCCATTCGAGATACCACCTATTACGAGCGGAAGCGGGATCTATTATGGGAAGAATATCAAATTGAAGTAGCCGAACGACCCAGTGGAAATCTGTATCTGGGTGAGCTGATGGAACTGACCGACATCGCTTATTACTCCCGGAAACTCAGACAGGTTTGTTTATTAGTTGCACACAAATCTGTTTACCGGGTGCAAGATGCCGGGGAATTGGAACGCAGTCTGGACTTCCTTCCCCAACTTGAAGCAGGTAAGCTGCTTAAATTGCCAGCCATCGGCGTCTATTATTATGGATATCTGCTTTTTAGAGATCGAAATGTTAAGGACCATTTTCAAAAGTTCAAAGGCATGTTGTTCGATCATTCGAGTTGTTTTGACCCTTCTGAATTGCGCGAACTGGTACTTATGGCCATTAACTATTGTGTTCGGCTTGTAAATGATGGCGACCGCTCTTATTTCCCGGAGCTCCTGGAGCTATACCAACTAGGACTCGTACAGGATATCCTGCTGGACAATGGGCAATTATCCCGATTTACCTACCACAATGTCGTAGCCACCGGACTGCAGGTGCAACAGTACGACTGGGTAAAAACCTTTATTAACGACTACCAGAGCTACCTGGAAGAAGCCTATCAGGAGCCCTCCTTTTTATACAACATGGCCCGTTTGGAATTTGAAACCGGTAATCTGGACTCTGCACAGGAAAGACTCATTCAGACACATTTTAATGATATTTTACTGAATCTGGCGGCTAAAACCATCAGCCTAAAAATCTATTACCAACAAGCAGAGCACGACCTGCTACTTGCACACCTACACGCCATGAATAAATTCGTCAGACGAAATAAGGTGATTGGATATCATAAAAAGAATTACCTAAACATAGTACGATACGCCACAAAACTGATCAACACAAATAAATTTGACCGGGAGGCAAGAAACAAATTGCGCGAAGAAATTTTGGCAGAGGAAATATTAACCGAGAAAAACTGGTTGTTGGAACAACTCATTATAAATTGAACTTTGAATTGTATGCCCTGTTCTTGTGGAATACTGAGTTTCATAAATTTCTGCCCCCTGAAGCTTAAATTCGGGTATAAACCTAAACAAACCGGAATCCATGAAATGTACCTTAAAGATAAAAAGGATCAAGACCCTTAATGAAGTAGAAGGGAGTTGGACTATTCAGGACTATATCGAACTATTGTCCCGATTGGACTTCCAAAAGCCCGAAGAAATTGCCCCCCAGGAGTTACAGGAAATGTTATTCATGGCTATTACGGACTTTGAACCCCAGCAAGCAGCTGAAATCGTTCTGACTTATACCCTTTCGGATGCTTTGAGAACAGGCCAGATCCAGCAGCTTGCGCATGAAATGATGGAAGATAAAGTGGCCGAAGAGTATCCGGACATCGCCTTGCATTTTCCGCTTTTTAATGTGAATCAATTACTTTTCAAAGCGTATAACGGGTCTTTTCCAAATACGAAGGCGAGCATTCTGGAAGTTGAAATACACTTCCCGCAACATCCAAATATTGAAATGAATAAGGAGCTTGCACTCAAAGCCTTGTGCAATGGACTGCGAGAAAGTAATTTAATAAACCGGCTCTACCCGGACCAACTTGCCGGAAAAACTACGTTCCCGGAAGCAGACCATATTATTTGGGATTTCCATCAATCAGAAAAGGATACCTACTCAATAATTACCTCCGATTATTGGATCAATCAGGAAGATATTTTAGGCGATGAATTCGAGGGTGTGGTCAACGAATTTATAGACGAAGATTAAAACGTTCGTACTTTTGGAAAAGAACCCCGAAATTGGATTTGATTTTTTTTTGAATAAAACCAAGACCATGAAAAGCCAAATCTCTTTTATACTATACCCAAGCGCAAGTGGTTT
>JAGQWR010000092.1 GCA_020437105.1 Saprospiraceae bacterium | reverse complement strand
CATTAATGACGATGATTATCGGGATGTACTTTTAACGGGAGCAAATAGCTCAGGTACGCCAATTTCAAAATTATATACGAATGATGGCCTGCGTTATTTTATACTCATGCCGGGTACATCTTTTGAGGGAGTAGAATCCTCCTCGGTTGTAATTTCGGATATCAATGGCGATGATTTTCCAGATGTAATTTTAACGGGAGCTAATAGCTCGGGTACGCCAATTTCAAAATTATACACGAATGATGGTCTGGGTAATTTCACACTCATTTCGGGCACACCTTTTGCCGGAGTTGCATCCTCCTCGGTTGTTATTTCGGATGTTAATGGGGATGATTTTCGGGATGTTCTTCTAGCGGGGCGAAATAGTTCAGGTGTACCTATTACAAAATTATATACGAATGACGGCCTTGGTAATTTCACGGAAATGGCGGGCACTCCCTTTGATAATGTAGAATACGCCTCTGTTGCTTTTTCGGATGTTGATGGGGATAATTTCCTTGATGTGCTATTAACAGGAGCAAATAGTTCAGGTGAAGGCATTTCAAAATTATACCTCAACGATGGCCTGGGTGCATTCACCGAATATTTGTTTACCCCTTTTGATGGCGTGCAATCGGGTTCGATCGCTTTTTCGGATTTAAATGGAGATAATGATCCGGATGTGCTGATTACAGGACGTAATAATTCGAGTTTTCCAATTGCCAGATTGTTCTTTAGTGTGAGCCCATTTACGGACGCTGATAATGATGGATTTCCGATTTCGGAAGATTGTGATGACGGAAATCCGAACGTAAATCCGGATCAGGATGAAATACCTTATAATGGATTAGATGATGATTGTGATCCCATGACTTTGGATGATGATTTAGATCAGGATGGATTTGTATTAGCCGAGGATTGTGATGATGAAAATCCGGACATTAATCCGGATGCCATGGAAATACCCAATAATAACATTGATGAAGATTGTAACGGGGAAGATTTAATTACTGCTACTTATGAACTGGCTAATGGGCTTGTGACTATTTTCCCTAATCCTGCAAGGGATTTTATTAAGATCAGCAAACCTGAAAATATGGAAGTTGATGTTAAACTATTTGACTCTACAGGCAGGTTATTGTATTCAGGTTTTAATAGCCATTTAATTGACCTGACCAGCTATAGCAGCGGAATATATTTGCTAGAACTTACGGAGCGCATCACTAATCAAAAAATGGTAGAAAGAATTGTAATTATTAATTAGAAAATATTATCCGTTTTTTAGAGCGGTACCAGTTATTTTGGGGAAAGGGGAGCGCCGATTTCCGCTTCGCTCAATCGGCTGGGGAGTTATTTCCGCCTTATGGCGAAAATAGGGGGAGATTCGTAGCCGGTGGCTCCTTTGGGGAGATTATGCCCAGGATCCAGTTTAGAGATGAGGGTTTAGAGTTTAGAAATTTGCCTAACGTTCCGACCTCCCCGCGAGCAAAGCGAGCACTCCCCAATGAGCGAAGCGAATGCTCCCCCGCGAGCAAAGCGAGCACTCCCCAATGAGCGAAGCGAGCACTTCGCATCTTTTTTTTACTTTAGATTAAGAAATCTATAATCATGAAATCAATGATGATTTTCACTACACAGATAACACAGTATTGAAAGTTGTAATGAGTAATTCATTAAATATAATTGATTATGAGGTTCTTAATATTTTTTATTTCTGTTTTAGTGATGATAAATATTGCCTGTAATGATATAGAAACTGAGTCTAAAGAAATGCTCAGGCTAAGTCCTCTTGAGTCAGAACTAAGAAAAAAAATTGGAGGTTGTGGAGAGTCGTTAGGGGAACTGCCAAAAACGGAGTTATCAATAAATATTATCTGTGAAAGTGTGAATTTGTCGATTCAACATGTTTTATATTCCAATTCATCAAGGCATCTCTTAGTGTTTGTTGATGAGCGATTTAATTTCATTCATATTGAGCCTGATGGAGTCCCTCAAGCCAAATCAATTAATCCTATCCAAAATCATTTGAATGACCATCAATGGGGGGTAACAATGACAGATTTTTTAACTAGCAACCCGTTACCCATAATGTATAGTTCTCCGAGAGAGTTTCTTTTTCATAACGGGATAGAAATATATTTGAATCAATGTTTTCACTCTAATCTTATTCCATTTGATTCATACAGCAAGATTGTAAGAGAATACGTAACAGGGTTTTATAATTATGAAGAAGTTGAAACAGAAGATCAACTTATGAATATGTATGAATATGTGTTTTCCAAAACCTTTAACAACGAGTTAGAATATTCAGACGAAAATAAGGCCAAAGCTTTTGAGAAGTATTCAATTGGAGTAAACCACTTATTAAATGAGCTAAAAGAAGAATCTGAAATGGGATTCCCAATCATGGTCTTTCACCGAGATACATATGAAATTGTTTATGTAAAGCTTCATGTTCTTCAATCTTGTTCCACAGATCCATTCTACAGTAACTTAGGAAATAACTATTTTTATGCACTTGAGTATGTGACTATTCTACATCCAGAATATTATTTGGATTATTAGTTTCTACTAATTCAAGTGGGTTAAAATTTAAGTACGCAAATAGTTTTGGATTATTGAGTGATTATCTTCCTAAGTCATGCATATGAAACCCCAAAGAATAATTTCAACTAACAAAGCCCTAAGCAACCCTTTCTCAACTGGAGGAGGTGTACCTGCCTGCTCGGCTTGCGCGAGCAAGGCAGGCAGGTTTTTTGCCTTATAGGCCAAAAAAATAAAGTTGTTAAAATTTCCCAACTGAGCGAAGCGAACTCACAACCGAAGGGCGTAAACCACTTGCGCTTTGGTATATCAAGTTTGTAACTTTGGGAGGGACGATAAAGTAATTAACTTATTTAATCTTGATAATTTAACTGGTCTTTTATGTTTAGATACAAGTTTAGCCTGATATTCTTTGTTTTTCTCAGCACTTCTATTTCTGCTCAATCCGAAGTTTACGTTTATGAAACCTTTGCGGATTTTCAGAATGATCATGGAACGGCTTATGATGAATTCCTGTCATTTAGTAACGCCCTTGCACATGTAACTCTTAAATTCAAAAAGAGCGGCGTAAAGTATAGAATTAAATGTGCAGATATATGGGGTTATTCCTATAAAGGGGTGTTATTTAGGGTAGATCAAAAACTTGAGCAACCTACCAGGGTTATTTGTTCAAACGATGATTTGGTTTATTATGAAAACGGTCTGGCACATATGGATATGCTGCGAACCAACAGCCCTAGTGGAAGTTTTGCGATCGGATACTCATGCTATTTTTCTAAGACCATCAATAGCCAGATGTTCCCAGTGCATAATAGCCCTGTTTCTGTTGTATCCAAAAGATACAAGGATTTTATGTATGAAAACCCCAAACTAAAACCTTTGGAATCCTGTATAGGTAATATTTATAGCTATACCCACGTCCGAGGCTGCGTTATGACATTTATGGGTATAGAGACCCCGTTCTCAGTGGAGGATGCAGCTCATAAGTTTGAGAAGAAGAAAAAGAAGAAAAAGGACTAAACCAACTAAGTAAACGGCTACCAAACCGAAAACTCTAGACCCATCCATTTGCCACCAGGCAAATGACTAGACCAGCCCGTAAAACGGCCTAGACCCAGCCGCAGGCTGTAGACCAACTAAAAAAGGGCTGCCAACCGAATGACAACCCTTTTATGGAGCGAAAGACGAGATTCGAATCCCGCCACAAAAAATCGCATAGCTCTTTTTTGCACGGGACGTCCTCACTGCGCTCGAACGCTCGCGGACGCTCGAAATGCCGTAAAATAGAAAAGGCCTGTCCGTATGGACAAGCCTTTTGTTGAGCGAAAGACGAGATTCGAACTCGCGACCCCGACCTTGGCAAGGTCGTGCTCTACCAGCTGAGCTACTTTCGCATTTGCATCTGATTTTGCCTCTCATTAGAAGCGGTTTTTTCAAGTGCGGTGCAAAGATAAAAGAACTTCCCACAATTTTGCAAGCCTCTGCTGCTAAAAATATTTACTTTTTTGCTTTGGCCTGACTATCACAAAGTTGTGGGACAAATAGGGGGTAATTTTTTTGTGGAGTTCAGAGGTATCCTTTGGATGACAGGTGGTATTCAGAGTAAACTACCAGAGATCAGCGTATTGATTTTTTTACCCCAAATAAACGTACTATGAAAACCTCCCTTCTAATTTTTGTACTGCTGACTTGTTGTTCAGTAACTTATGGTCAGGTTGCTTATGCCGATTCCGGCGACGACCTGCTGGCGTTTAACAGCGCCCCAACTTCTACCATTCCTGTATCGGAAAAGGAGACTCCACGGAAAGTCCGACGGACGATCACTACGGAGACACCCATTGAAGATGCCAAAAAGTTTTATCTGACGGCCGGTATTTTTCCGACGCTGCCAGGAGCAGGAGATATCTTCTGGCTGGAGTATGGCCTGTCTGATAATGAGGAGGTGGTCATCGAGCTCTTTGATCCCCGTGGCTACACGTTTTTACTCTGTCAGGGCGAACGCATTGCAGGTGTAAAGGTGGAAGCATTACAAATTCCGCCGCATTTGGAAAGTGGAACCTATTACCTGAAAATTAAAGCGGGAAATGGACGTGCAGTTGTGCCGCTGGAAGTGAAATAAAGCGTGGGTTTATAGCAGGCAACATGTGGAATAGAACCTATTCTGCATGTTGCAGCTCCCTAAATGGCCAATTCCCGATCGTATTCAAAAGCGAATTTTTCTCCCAGACTGGCAAGAATGATCCCCGCCTTGTTAGTCCGGGCTTTTTCTGTGATCAACTGACAAGCGAGATTCGTATTTACTTCGTCCAGGTGGCTAAAAGGCTCATCCAACAGCAAGTAACTAAATGGTTTGGCAAGTGCTCTGATGATGGCTACGCGCTGCCTTTGGCCGTAGGAGAGGGTTTCTGCTTTTTGATCCAATAATTCCAGGATGCCCAGACGTTGAGCCATTTCCCTGATCTCTTCTACCGTTGCCGAGTCTGGCCAGACGGTATTGAGTTTGATGTTTTCCAACGATGTTAGGTTGGGGAAGAGACGCAGGTCCTGGAATACAATGGATAACTTGGATTGTCTGATCTTCGAGATATCATTCGGCGAAAGCCCCTTGACAGAATCCCCGTCTAGTATTACTTCTCCATCAAAATCTTTTCGTAGTCCGTAGAGGATGTGCAGGATGGTACTTTTTCCCTTTCCGGAAGGAGCCAGAAGCAAATAATTGGCTCCCTGTTCCATCTGGCAGGGCGTACCAAAAATATTGGAATCGGGGTTTAATCCCAGCGAAATGAGTGGGTGTGGACGAAGATTATCAAGCTTAATCATGCTGGCAAGGTAAAGAAAACGGAGTAGCTTTCTGTTGAAAACTACTCCGTTTTTTAGGACTTCTTATAATGCTTCGGGTTCGCTCATCGCTTCCCGATTGCGATTCATGTATCCTTCATTAGCCATTTCAAAAAGCTGGCGTAAAGCGTTTGTTGATTTATCTGCCAGTTCCAGATTCATGTCACCGTGTTTGCGGTCAATCTTTACAGCCATTTGCTCAAAGAAAATCTTCTCGATGTTTTCATCGTATTGCTGAATCGCTTTCAATGCGAAAAAGCCGCCGAAGATGTGTTTGCTGAGCAGGTTAGGGATGTCATCGCCTGCCTGATCGGCATTGGCATAGCCGCCATTCTGGATCATGCCAAAGAGTTCGGTAGATCCTGTGATGAAGATTTTATCATCCTGGATGACCAGTCGCGGACTGCCATCCGGGAACGAAACTTCCAGATCTACCTGGTTTGTCATGCCGTTGATACCCAGCTCATTGTTGAGTTTATAGACGTTTTTACCGTCAGCTACCAAAATATCGTTTTCGAGGGCCAGATTGATGAAATCCATCAATTTGGTGTCGTCTTTGATATTCATAGCAAACAATCCGGCTGGTTTGCCTGCACCTTTCGGTGAAACACCTGTTACCAGAATGTCGCCACCAAACGTGTTGGCAATATCGGTAAAGGTCAGGCCATACTGTTTCAGGGAGTAATCCAGGAAGCTTTTTGATTGCGGACGAGCAGTCAGGATTTCATCGATTCCCTGAACGTCGATGGCAGTTGTGAAGGCAAATAAAAGGTTTTCCTTAGGCACGTATGCGCCATAGTCTGTATTTACTTCGTCATCAAAGATTTTATCCAAATCTTTTGTCAGTCCTTTTTGAAGATAGAGATCACTGGAGCTTATAATTTCGCCATTGTTGAAATCAAGGTATCCATGAACGAAATTGTCTTTCAAGGCAGCAGGATCAATTTCAGCCATGCTCAGTGCAAACGTTGCATTCGGATCATCCGCAAAAGGATTTGAGGTCATCCAGAGCGAAATGTCGTGTACATCGCTCAGTGCTTTTTGCAAATCTTTATCCTGTGCAATAGATGTTTCCGGAGTGGTATTAAAGAAGCTAGTGACTTCTTTCTCTAAGTCCAGGTATGAGTTTGTTCCTCCGATGATGGCAAACTGGTCATTCCAGGCAATAATTGATTTAGAATCGCCCAAGGCGTATTTGAATCCGCTACCGGTTTCAATTTTCATTCCTTCGCCGGAAGCTGCAACCATTTCTTCGAAAACGGTCGGATTGTTGAGGGAAAGCACAAAGCCTCCAAAAACATCTTCCGAATTTTCAGAATCCATGTTTACTGCGAGGTACATTTTTTGTGTAATGTCAACACCGGAAGAAGCCGGATCAGACAGGATGCCAGCCAGTTTTTTGTTTTCGCCAGCAGCTTCTTCCATAACTTCCTGATAGAAATCAAGCGTTTTGATATAGTCAAAGTCCGCTTTTTCCATCAGGCTTGGAAGGTTGAACGCGACGAGCATGCCGGTGGTGGCAGGAATGATAGCGAGGCTATCTTTTGAATCAACAGTAAGGTCTTTTTTACAAGAAGCAAAGGTGATCAACCCAATAAGGGAAGCAAGAAGCAGTATTCGTTTCATGATTTAGTATTGTTGGAAAATATTTTGAGGTTCCATATGTACAACACAAAAGTGTGCGCAAATGTTAGATTGGCGCCACAATTCTGGATGAAAGAGAAGCATTATTCGACCGAACTCGTTTATACGGTTCTGCTTTCCTCTATTCTCTTGAGATAGAAATAGGTTTCAGTTTGAGATCGGATGGCCAGATTTGAACCATCCTTTTTATAGGCATTGGATTGAGCACCATCAATAATCCTGGATTTCACGTTGTCGGATAGTTGTATTTCCAGGAAGTCTTTAATGATCTTTTGTAAATCCTTGTCAAGGATAGGAAAGGCCGTTTCCACCCGGTAGGAAAGATTCCGTACCATCCAGTCGGCAGAAGAGAGGTAGTAGTTTTCGGCGCCTCCATTATAAAACACGAAGATGCGGGCATGTTCCAGATAACGGTCCACGATACTGAGTGCTTCAATGTTTTCACTAATACCCGGCAAGCCTGGGATAATGGAGCAAATACCGCGCACCAGGAGTTTTATTTCTACCCCAGCCTGGCTTGCCTGGTACAGTTTCTCGACCATGGAGATATCCTGGATACTATTCATTTTTAGAATGATGCGGGCTTTCTCCCCATTTTTGGCATTCTTGATCTCATTGTCCACACAAGCCATTAAACGGCTGCGTAAATTAAATTGGCCAACAAGTAAATGTTCGAATGGTATTGTCGGCACCTTCACTGTTTCCAGGAAGGAAAAGACCCGGGCTACTTCGCCGGTGATCTGTTTATTGGCTGTGAATAAGCCAAAATCACTATAAACCTTAGCGGTGTCTTCATGGAAGTTGCCGGTACTTAAATAGCAGTAAAGATGTTCTTTGCCACGTTCCAGTCTCCGTACCAGGGCAAGTTTGGAGTGTACCTTTACCCCCGGGAAACTATAACGCACCACCACGCCGATCTTTTCCAGTTCTTCACCCCAAATCAAATTGGCCTCTTCATCAAAACGGGCTTTGACTTCTATAAAAGCAAAAACCTGCTTGCCAGCTTTAATCGCCGTTTTCAGCGCTTCCATTATGCGCGACTGACGCGCTACCCGGTACTGTACGATCTTTATATGAGTGACCTTTGGATCCACAGCTGCCTGCTCAAAAAAGCGAATGACCGATTCATAGGAATGGTAGGGCACATGAATCAGGTGGTCTTTTTTCTGAATTTCGGTAAAAAAGGATCCTTCTTCTAATGGTTTGTAGCTAAGCGGAGGTAATTCCGGGTTTTTCAAATTATCCATCCCGAAGGTTGGGAATTTAAAAAAATCAAAATTGTTATGGTAGCGACCTTCTTTGAGCAAATCATTGCGCTCCAAATTAAAAATGCGCACCAGCAAACTGAGCAGCTCTTCCGGAATTTCCCGATCGTAAACAAAGCGGGAGGCCGGACCGACATGCCGTTTTTCCAGACTGTTTTTAATTTTTCCGATCAGGTCTCCGGAAAACTCATCATCGATATAAAGCTCGGCATCACGGGTGAGTTTAATCGAATAGGTATCCAATATTTCATATCCCGGAAACATCTTATCGACCGAGTGCCGCACAATATCATCCAGCATGATCACATCATTTCGCTTGCCCCGCGAAGGAAGTTTAATAAAACGTGGCAGGTGATCGGATGGGATTTTCAGAATGGCGTACTGCTTTTTTTTGTCCGACTTATCCGGATCAGTCATCACAATGGTCAGATACAGCTGTGCATTATTTAAAAAGGGCCGAACCTTGTCTTCTTTGAGTAGCACCGGTTGTACAAAGGGGAGTAGCTTCTCATTGAAATAATCTTCGACATAGGAACGCTGCTCTTCATTCATTTCGAGCCTGCGAATCAGATAGATATGGTGATCCCGAAGCTCCGGGATGATTTCATTTTCGAAGATGTAACTAAACTCCTCCTGCTGGCGGTCCACAATTTCCAGAATTCGGCGTAAAACCAATTTTGGGGAGTAGTCCAGTTTTCGTTTGGTCTTTTTGCCCACCCGCACCAGATTCCGCAATGAAGCTACCCGGACCCTGAAAAATTCATCCAGGTTATTGGAATAAATGGCCAGAAACTTTAAACGCTCAAAGAGGGGAACGGTCGGATCTTTGGCCTCCTGTAGAACCCGATAATTAAACGACAACCAGCTGATATCCCGGTGAATATATGGCACCTTGACATCTTCCGTCATTATCTCCCGTTGATTATAGTTGGCGTTTGGTGAGTTCAAAATAGCGAAATTTGTTGGCCGTTGTTAGAGTCAAGAAGCTTTGGACCTCGAAGCTTTATTCCGGGTAAATGCCGGAGCTGTTGAAACAAATATAATGATAAGTCCGGTGCCAGTATATTATCCGGCTCATGACAGAAAAAATAGATTTCTTTTAAGCCGGCTTTAGCCCATTCGCTTAAGCGAATAACCCAGGCATCTATACGGGAATAATCGCTGGGAACCAACCCATTTCCGACAAATCGGATCATGGTTCGTTCGTTTGAGAGCCGCATGTGCAGCACATCCCTGCGGCCGGCAACATCAGTGATTACGGCAGTACGGTCGTATTTTTCCAATAATTGAAAGAAGCTGTTTGCTGCAGTTTCACTTTCAAAGAAGGACGCATGCCGAACTTCAATGGCGAGCGGCATTTCTGCCGGAAACTGCCCCAGAAATCTTTCTAACACAGGCAGTCTGTCCACTCCAAAATAGGGGGGTAGTTGAATGAAACAACAGCCCAGTTTTTCGTCCAGACCTGTTACGCGCTCACAAAAGAGCGGCAACTTGGGGTCATCCACGCCCAATTGCCGACTGTGACTGATCACCTGCGGAATTTTCGGACAAAATTTAAAACCGGGTGCACTTTGTTGGCGCCATCTGTTGACCGTTTCTATATCCGGAATCCGGTAATGGGTACTATTAAATTCGATGGTGTTAAACTGCCTGGTATAATGGGTTACATACTCACTGGCTTTTGTACCCGGAGGATAAACAGTACCGACCCATTCTTTCATACTCCAGCCGGTACAACCTATATATATTTCGGTTTGTTGCTCGGGCAAATTGTCCAGCAACAGTTTGTTTCTGGATGGCTCTTCCGGTAAACGGAAGTCAACCTGACTGATATCGTCTAACTTCCCAAATTTCATTATAGATTAATCCGAAAATTTAGCCCCAGCTGGATCCATCTGCCCGGCATTGGGACGAGGCTGGTTTCCGTGTATTGGGTGTCGAGCAAATTAGAAGCTTCCAGAAATACCCGGATTCCGCCTGTCTGATAGCTCAGCCGGGTATCCAGGAGTGTATAATTATCCAGTTCTACGCGGTCCGTGTACCGGTATTGAATCCGGTGCACCAATTTACCAAGAAGCTTGTATTCGAATCCGGCGATAAATTGATGGCGCAGATTTTCAAGCGCGTATCGGGAAAAGAGGAATTCATTGGCCAATACCTCATTTTCCATATAAATATAACTGATATCAAATCGCTGTAGGATACTGTTCATGCCCAGCCACAGGGGGAAATAAATATGCAGACTTGCGTCGAATCCCCGGCTTTTAATATTGGCAAAATTGCGTGGTTGCCAAGCTAATGTATCAGCCTCTTTGGTCCAGTCTATAAGATCTTTACCGTCTCTTTGAAAATAACTTGCCTGCCATCTTAAGGCCCCTTTTTGCTGTTTGAAACCGGCCTCAAAGGTAAATGCTGACTCCGGTTTTAAATCCGGATTGCCAATATTGGCAGGATCCTGATAATACAAATCGGTGTAGGTAGGTACCCGGTATGTTTGTCCGGCATTGGCGAAGAAGCGCAAACCGGAAAAGAGGTCCACTCCCAGATCAACGCCAGGAAAAGCATATGCGCCAAAGTCTGTAAAAAAACTTAACAGGATACCAGGCGTGATATCAAACCTGCCATATTCAAAGCGGTGTTCTGCAAAAAGGGAAGCTTCCTCCCGGGACCAGTTACCCAGGTTATTGCTCTGCAGTTGCACATGACGCCATTCGGCACCGAGTCCGGACTGGCCGAGTTTGTTTTGGTTATTTACATGAAATTCTGCGCCGAGGGTGTTTCCGATGTGGAGGTTACGGTAGAGCGACGGATTGGATCGCACGAAGATGTATTCATCCTGATTCCGGCGCCAGTATAAGCGGGGTTTAAAGGTCCATTTTCGGGTCTGGTGTTTTAACTCCAGGCTCACTAAGCTGGTTTGGATCTCTTCATATTGATCGGCAAAACTCGGACTGGCATAAAATCCATTGGCGCCAAATTCCCGTTCTGTATATCCTGCAATCAGGCTGATTTCTGTGTTGATATACTTGAAGCTGGTCTGGTAGAAGGCATTGTTGATATCGTAATCCGTATTGTACCGATAACCTTGAGAGAAGTCCTTCCCGAAGGAAAAATACTGTTTGAAATTGATTTTGGGAACAGAGGCACTGATATGTAAGCCGCCGGTTTGGTATTGGCCGCCCTGAAGCTCGATGTTTACAAAAGCCTGTTCCGGATTTTTGGTTACAATATTGATGGCACCGGCGAAAGCGTTTTGACCATATACCCGTGCACCGGGCCCTTTAAGCACTTCGATCCGCTCAATGTTTTGCATATCCACTGGCAGATTAAAGGCATGGTGGCCGGTTTGCGAATCGCTTAGTTTTACCCCGTTCAGGAGGATAAGTGTTTGGTCAAAGGTGCCTCCACGAATGCTGATATCGGCCTGTACACCATGGATGCCGCGCTGCCGAACATCCACACCAGAAACATAATGCAGGATGTCGGCTAAACTCTGGCCAGGCATGGCTTCAATTTGTTTGGCCGTAATAACCTCCACACTATTGGAGAGTTCGGAAAAGGGGATTTCCAGTCGATTTTCTGAAATTACGATATCTGGCAGGGTATAATTCAGGCTATCCTGTTGTTGAGCAAAAAGGGCTACCGGAAACAAGAAGGTCAGGGGGAGCAAGTATTTGTAGTTCATAATTGGGTTCTGATTTTGTGACGCCCAAACTACGGGAGCTTGGGTATTACCGGTTTTATTCCGGGGCAAATGTATGGAATCACTTATAGAATTTCCCGCTTATGAAAGGCAAGTTGTACATTTGAACTCTTGATTAAAATACAATGCTATGCAACAGAATCGAATCCGGATGGTTGCCGGAAACTGGAAGATGAATACCAATTATGACGAAGGCAGGGATTTGGCCAAAGCAGTCATTAAAAAACTGCAGCCTATGGATGTTCAGCTTGTCATAGCGCCACCGTTTACACATTTGAAAAATATCAATAATATTTTACATGGCGTAGCGAATGTGGCACTGGGCGCCCAAAACTGCCATGAAGCA
>JAGQWR010000091.1 GCA_020437105.1 Saprospiraceae bacterium | reverse complement strand
TTTTTCGCTACGGTGCCAGAGAACTTCCCCTGGTCACCCTGATGGTAAGTGGATTAGTTACTGCCTTATTGCCCCTGGTGGCAGGATCTGAAGCAGCCGGACTCCAGGCGCTCCGACAACGAACTACCCAATTTGCTCATTGGTTATTTCCGGTCAGCGCCGTTTTAATTCTTCTTACGCCCTGGCTTTTTCCCATTGTTTATAACCCGGAGTTTGCCGCTTCCGCGGATGTATTCAACGTTTATTTATTGATCATTATAAGTCGCTTATTATTACCTCAGGTGATCATCATAAGTCGGGACAGGTCGTATGTACTGGTCAGGAACGCCATCCTGGAAACCATCCTAAATGTTGGATTGAGTCTTTGGCTGGTCCGCGATTTTGGGCTGCCGGGTATTGCTTTTGCAACAGTTATTGCTTTCGTTTTGGCCAAAATCAATCTAATCTGGTTTGTTTGGAAATCATTAGGCATTAAGCCAAATCTTTATATACCGGTTCGGCTGTATGCCTATTATTCGTTTGGGTTGATTTCCGTTTATTTGCTGGGAAGGTTTATTATCGGGTAATTTTTCAGGAAACTGTATTTTGTATGATGCAAGTATTAATTGGTGGCGCACCCGGTACTGGAAGTTCTGTCCTTGTTCGAACACTGGATCGCCATTCCCAATTACTGGCTGGTCCGGAAACCTTCCTGTTCATCCATCCTAAACTATACAGTGATTTCAAATCTTCCAAGCAATACTTAATACGCTCAAGCAAATTTGGCGGTCTCAAATCCGTAGGCTGGTTTCGTTTTAATGGAAGCCTTTTACTCGATCCGTATTATTTGCAAAATCCTCAGAATCTCGCTCGCATCATTCAGGAAAGTCCCCATTTTCCGGCTTTCGCCGAACGTTTTTTTCAACCAGCATTGGAAAAACATCGGGCTCAAATCTGGGTCGAAAAATCACCCAGTAATGTGATTGGCTTCGAGGCTTTTTTGGAGCAATTCCCGGAAGGGCGTGTTATACATACGCTGCGTGATCCTTATGATAATATTGCCTCCCTGATGGCACGAGGCTATAATGCCTATTACGCCACTGCTGCCGTATTAATGAATCAAAGTTTTGGCTTGCGTAGTGCGAATCATCCCAGATACCAAAGTATCCGATACGAAGCACTCGTTTCAGAACCAGAAGCGGAAATTACAAGACTACTCCGTGGATTGAAATTAAAATTTGAGCCCGGCCAGCTTATCGCTGAATCTAATCTTGCAGAGGTGGAAATGACCGGCTGGAGCCAAAGTGAAAGAGGACAAATCAAAGCATCTGAACAAAGCAGATTCGATCAGTTGGATGACCAGAACAAGGCCGATATATTATTTTTGGCCGGTTCAATTGAAATTGATCCGAAATATGCCGCCAAATTCGGACTGTCAAATAGAACTCTTTCCGATATTTGCCGGAACAGCCAGTACCCGGAAAAAAAATCCACGGGACGGCCAAAGAACAATTACAAAAGAGAACGGTTGAAAGATTGGTGGCTACGAAGTATTCGTTTTTATCCAACAGGTTACTTTAACTACCCGATCCGTCTGAAAAGCTATCATGAGTAAAAAACAACCCGCAGAGTTTGACCCAAACGGCGTCGGTTTAGATAACGGCCACTTCATCGGACTGCCCTTCACAGAAGAAACAGCTAAGGTGGTATTGCTTTCCATTCCATGGGATTTGACGGTCTCTTATGCAGATGGTACTGCAACCGGTCCGGAGAATATCCTTCAAGCATCAACTCAACTTGATCTTTATGATGCCGATATCCCGGATGCCTGGAAAACGGGAATCTACCTAAAACCCAGTCCGGGAAAATGGTTGAAACTCAATAGGCAGCTGCGAAACAAATCCATCTCCTATATTCGCTTCCTCGAAGAAGGCGGCAAATTGGAGAACGCTCCGGATATGCAGCTGACCCTCAATGAGCTTAATGATGCCTGTGATACACTCCGTTTATGGGTGCGAAAAAAAACCAATCTACTTCTGGACGCTGGTAAAAAGGTCGGTGTAGTTGGTGGCGAACACAGTGTACCCCTGGGATTTCTGGAAACCCTGGCAGAACGGGAAGGACCCTTTGGTATTCTCCAGATTGATGCCCACATGGATCTCCGCAAAGCCTACGAAGGCTTTACTTATTCCCATGCATCTATTTTTCGGAATGCCCTGGAAATACCGCAAATTGAAAAACTGGTACAAGTTGGCATCCGCGATGCCTGCGAGGAAGAATGGAAATTTGTGGAGGCCTCTGAAGGCCGGGTAGTGGTTTTTCCGGACCAGGAATTACAAGAGATTACCTTTGAAGGTCAAACCTGGGAATCCATCTGCGATGAAATTTTGGTACATCTTCCACAAAAAGTCTATATCAGTTTTGATATCGATGGTTTAGACCCGAAATTGTGTCCGAATACCGGTACCCCGGTACCTGGAGGACTGGACCTTCCGCAAGCCTTTTACCTGCTCAAAAAATTGATGCTCAGCGGGCGGCAACTGATCGGTTTTGATCTTTCAGAAGTAGCTGGCTCCGGAAACGAATGGGATGGGAATGTCGGCGCAAGAATACTGTACAAACTGGCCAATTGGCTGGGTCAATAACATAAAACCTCTTACATAAAAATAGAACAAATGTCAAAAGTCCTGATAATTGGAGCCGGTGGAGTAGGCCGGGTCGTCGTTTACAAATGTGCCCAACATCCAGAAGTGTTTTCGGAAATTATGTTGGCAAGCCGGACCAAATCTAAGTGTGATGATATCGTGCGTGATGTAGAACAGGATACAGGCCGCACCGGCATTCAAACAGCACAGGTAGATGCGGATAATGTACCAGAATTAGTAGCGCTGATCCGTTCATTTGGCCCCGATTTGGTGCTACACGTTGCACTTCCTTATCAGGATTTGACCATCATGGATGCCTGCCTGGAAACAGGTGTTAATTATATGGATACGGCTAATTATGAACCAAAGGACGAGGCGAAGTTTGAATATAGCTGGCAGTGGGCCTACCAGGATCGCTTCCGCGAAAAAGGGATACTTGCGGTATTGGGCTGTGGTTTCGATCCGGGTGTAACGAGCATTTTTACAGCCCGTGCCGCCAAACACCATTTTGATGAAATCCACTACCTGGATATCGTTGATTGTAATGCAGGCGATCACGGCAAAGCCTTCGCAACCAACTTTAATCCGGAAATTAATATTCGGGAGGTCACTCAAAAAGGCCGCTACTACGAGAACGGCAAATGGGTGGAAACAGAACCACACGAGATCTCCAAAATGTTGAACTACCCGGAGATCGGACCAAAAAACTCTTACCTCATCTACCACGAAGAGCTGGAGTCGCTGGTTAAAAACTTCCCGACCATCAAACGCGCCCGTTTCTGGATGACCTTCGGCCAGGAATACCTGACCCACCTGCGTGTTATCCAGAATATCGGCATGGCCGGCATCGAACCAGTGAAATTCAAAGGCATTGATATCGTGCCGTTAGAGTTTCTGAAAGCCGTACTTCCTGATCCGGGTGGACTGGGGGAAAACTACTCCGGCCATACTTCCATCGGATGCCGTATCCGCGGGATCAAAGATGGGAAGGAGCGCTCATACTATATCTGGAACAACTGTAGCCATGAAGCTGCTTACAAAGAAACCCGGGCACAAGGTGTTTCCTATACGACTGGCGTTCCAGCCGCAATAGGCGCCATGATGATGCTTACCGGCGAATGGTCGGGTAAGGGCGTATTCAATGTAGAAGAATTTAATCCGGATCCATTCCTCACCAAATTGGGTGAAATGGGACTTCCCTGGAGCGAACAGTTTGATATTGATCTTGAACTTTGATGAACATAAATAATTATCCGTCGCCCGCCTATATCCTCGAGGAGGAGCTCCTGATCCAAAATCTGGAGCTCCTTCAATCAGTTAGCCAGCAGGCAGGCATCAACATCATCCTGGCCCTGAAAGGCTTTTCGATGTGGTCAACTTTCCCTTTGGTGGCAAAGTACCTGCATGGCGCTACCGCCAGTTCCCTGTATGAAACCCGCTTAATCCGCGAGGAGATGGGGCTAAAGGCGCATACCTATGTGGTCGCGTACCGGCAGGATGAATTTGCTGAAATCGCTGCCCGAAGCTCGCACATGACTTTCAATTCGATCGCCCAGTGGGAGCGTTTCAAAGACCAGGTGCCAGCTGGTGTTTCCTGCGGCCTACGGGTCAATCCGGGATACTCGGAGGTAGAGGTGGATCTCTACAACCCGGCTGCTCCCGGATCCAGATTAGGCGAACCGGCAGAAGCATTTGCCAATGGCTGGCCGGAAGGCCTGGAAGGTATCCACTTCCATGTGTTGTGTGAATCCTCTTCCTATGACCTGGAAAAGGTGCTTGAGGTTTTTGAAGCCTCATTTGGGCCTTATCTGCATAAGTTGAAATGGGTCAACATGGGTGGAGGCCATCTCATGACCCGCAAAGGATATGACACCGCTCATCTGGTCAAACTATTAAGCGCTTTCCGCGAAAAATATGATGTTGAGGTGATCCTGGAACCCGGTAGCGCCATCGCCTGGGAAACAGGATTTCTGCTTGCTCAGGTATTGGACATCCATGAAAGCGGTGGCATAAAAACTGCCATTTTGGATGTTTCCTTTACGGCTCACATGCCCGATACGCTGGAAATGCCATACCGACCCCGGATACGCGGTGCTATGTCGGAAGTGGTGCCCGGCAAACCGACTTATCGCCTCGGTGGCACCAGTTGCCTGGCAGGCGATTACATGGAAGCCTATTCCTTTGAACACCCCTTAGCAGTAGGCGACCGCTTGATTTTGGAGGATATGATCCATTATACTATGGTAAAAACCACAATGTTTAACGGTGTAGCACATCCGGATATATGCATCCTACGGAAATCTGGTGCCTTGGAGCTTGTTCGGCGGTTTAATTACGAGGATTTCAAAGGCCGGCTCTCTTGATCCGCCCTGAAGTAGATAAGGTTCTTTTACAGAGTCTGACTCCGCTACTTGGAGAAAGCGAGGCCCGGTCTATTGCCCGAATTGTGTGGGAAGATCTGATTCAAATCCTGCCGCCACCAGAGCGTCAAAAACAATTGGCAACAGTTGTAACCCGTTTACTGGCTGGTGAACCCTTGCAATACATTATCGGGTCAACCTATTTTTATGGCCATAGTTTTGTGGTCACGCCAGCCGTATTAATCCCGAGACCGGAGACAGAAGAATTGGTGTTTCATGTTGATGAATGGGCAAAGAGCAATGATTCTAAAGGGCTGAAAGTCATAGACATAGGAACCGGTAGTGGATGTATTGCAATAAGTCTGGCTAAAAAACACCGAAGCTGGGAGATTTGGGCCTGCGACATATCAGAAGAAGCTTTGCTCGTAGCCCGGGAAAATGCCCGACTTTTAGGAGCAAGTATTCAGAATAAACAGCTTGATTTTCTGGATCCCGAAAGCTGGGATCAATTACCCGATGATTTTGATTTAATCGTTTCAAATCCGCCCTACATTCCACATTCGGAAAGAGCATTTATGCCAGACCAGGTAATCCAAAATGAACCCGGGCAGGCCTTGTTCGTACCAAATGAGGACCCAACCATTTTCTATGAAAAGATTCAGGCTTTCGCCGAAAGGCACCTGAAAAAAGGCGGAAAAATTGCCCTGGAACTCAATGAATTTAGGTCGGCAGAAACAAAGGCCCTGTTTGAACATACATTCAGAGACCTGCGGATTATTAAAGACCTGCAAAACAAAGACCGAATATTAACGGGTATTAAACTTTAGCCCCCGCTTTGTTTGGTGTTTTTGTAACCTTCTGCCAGTAGATAAGCAAGAACCTTTGAGCGTTGATCGCCCTGAATTATAATTTCCCCGTCTTTAGCGGATCCACCTACACCACACTTCGTTTTAATCAATTTACCCAGGTCTTTAAGATCCTCATCCGGACCAACAAATCCGGTGATCAGGGTCACTTCCTTGCCGCGTCTTTGTTTTTTGTCAAGCGTTACCCGAAGCTTCTGTTGGGCAGGACTCAGAAGTTCCTGGTCATCGCCCTGATCATATTGATATTCAAAATCCGGATTGGTAGAGAAAACGATTCCGTTCCGATTCTTTCCCTTTTTACCCATGGTATTCAGTTTTATATTCCGGCCCAAAGTTAGCGTTTCCAATAATTGTTTAACATACGAAGGGTCATAAATCCAATTCCGCCCAGTCCGTAGGTGGAATTTGAAAGCACTACGACGGCCGTTTGGGTTTGTGGCACCAGGGCAACATACGCCCGGTACCCGGAGGTAACGCCTGTCTGTAAAAATATTGGGTAGTATCGTTTCTGCTGGAGCACATGCCATCCCCAACTTATGCGGGTGTTTTTTCGGATACCTGTTTCTGTTGCCTGTTCAGCCAGGATACTAAAACGATCCTGCTTCATCAGATACTGAAAAAAAGTACAAAGATCTTCAACGCTGGATTTTAGTCCGACAGCAGGGGAGAGCCCCGACCATTCCCAGGGTGCGGCTGGACGTTTAGCTTTGTCAAATCCGGTAACCATCAGGCTATCCACCTGATTGAATCCGGTATGTTTTAGATTTAGAGGCTCGATTATATAGTTGTTCAATAATTGCGCATAGGAAGATTGACTTACTCTTTCCAAAGCCAGTGCAAGCAGCCCAAAATTCAAATTGGAAAACTGATATGTCTCTTCCTGGCTGCTTAAGTAGTTTGGCAAAAGATTCAGCAGATCATCCGATGAAACATGGGCAAAAGGATCATTCGGGTCTGTTTCCCGCTCCCCAAATCCCTCAAAATAACGAGGGAAACCACTTTTATGCCGAAGCAATTGCTGGAGTTGGACCGTACTTTCGGTCGAATCCAATACTTCACCCAGCGTACTTTCTGGCTGTAATTGATCATTTTCAAGTTGAAGCATAAACAACTCGGTAGCAAATAAATGGCTGAGTTCGCCAATTTCGAATTGTTGCTGTGATGTGGGTAAAAGACTTGTATCTGGATCAGTACTTCCATAGGGCAGATAAAAAATAGAATCGCCCCAGATCACGCCAATAATAAAGGCCGGACTTCGTTCAAAATCAACTGCTGCATCCAGATAAACAAGCTTATCAACCTCCGTTTTCAGGGCATTATAATTCTGTCCGGTTAAGGTCACCGGAAGGACAGCAAGTTTTAAAATGGCGATTAGAAAGATAAGCCTGAACATCATACAACTTCTTTGACCACAAAACATACATTAAAGTCATAACATTCCAGAATGAGAAACTTTTTTTCCGGCTTTTTCCTCTTTTGTGCTTCCCTAACGGTTTCAGCCCAGGCAGATTGGCAGTCTTTTATTGCAATCGATGCCGGTTTCCGGATTAAAACGCCTGTTAGTCTGGAGTTGGTAGAAGACAGCCTCCAAACAGATATCGGCCTGGTAATCCATAAAACCTACTATGGGCAAAGTGAAGAAAACCGACTGGTATTTCTCATCCACTGTTATGATTACCCTGAATTCACGGTACACTCTGATTCAACCGAGTTATTAGCAGAATTTTTTGAGGCAACCCTGGAGGAAGCCATTGCAGCTGTTGATGGAGAGCTGAAATACAATAGTCCGGTTAGCCAACAAAACTATCCCGGCCAGCGCTATCGCATTGACTACTTGGATGGACAGGCCTCCATCAAAACACAGGCCGTAATGATCAGAAATCGATTTATCAGTGTGCAGGTTGCCAGTCCGGCAGATCTACTTTATGCTGATTTGACGACTCGGTTCTTAGATTCCTTTGAGGTGTTGGAGTAGCCGGTAAAATGGGGAGCACCGATTTTCGCTTACGCTTAATCGGCTGGGGAGACTTTCCGCCTTTTGGCGAAAATGGTTGATTGTCAGTGCCTATGGCACTTCCGTGGAGAAAGGTATTCTTCACAGAAAAGTGTTCCATAAAACCGATTCGCTCTCCACAGCGATCCGCCTCAGGCGGAGAGCCACTCCCCGAAAAAGCCGCAGGCATTTTCATCCCCTTGCAAAGCGCGACAGCGCAAACAAAGCTCCCCTCGGTTCCAGTTTCCTTTGCAGTGGAGTGCCGATTGTCGCTTACGCTTAATCGACGTGGAGCATTTCCGCCTTACGGCGAAAATGGTATGGTTGATTGTCAGTGCCTATGGCCCCTCCGTGGAGAAAGGTATTCTTCACAGAAAAATGTTCCAAAAAAACCACACTTCCTCCACAGCGATCCGCCTCAGGCGGGGAGCTACTCCACGAAAATGCCACAGGCATTTTCATCAACTTGCAAAGCGCGTTAGCGCAAGCAAAGCTCCCCTCGGTTCCAGTTTCCTTTGCGGTGGAGTGCCGATTTGCGCTTCGCTTAATCGGCGTGGAGTATTTCCGCCCTTCGGCGAAAATGGTGGAGTGTCGGTGCCGTCGGCACCTCCGTGGAGATAAGTATTCTTCACAGAAAAGTGTTCCATAAAAACCACACTTCCTCCACAGCGAGCGCAGGGAGCTACTCCACGAAAATGCCACAGGCATTTTCATCAACTTGCAAAGCGCGTTAGCGCAAGCAAAACTCCACCTACATTAGCCTTGTTGTAGCCATTTAGATCCTTACCTTACACCCCATGATTCAACGAATAATATCCCTCGTTTTTGTTTTACAGTTTTCCATTGTATCTGCTTTTTGCCAGCCTGGCCCGGTAGGCAGCCTGTTCATTATCGGTGGAGGAAATCGCCCACCAGCGCTGGTCCAGAATATGATTGATCTGGCAGGACTTGGTTCGGATGGGCAGATCATTATCCTGCCAATGGCCAGTGCTGAACCCGATACAACTGTATTTTACGCAAGCCAGCAGTTTATCAAACAAGGGGTTTCCGAGAATCAGATTACCGCTATATTGAAGGCTCCAACTGAGTTGACAGAAACAGAACTGGCGCAAATCAGTGCAGCTTCCTTAATTTACATTTGCGGAGGTGATCAAAACCGATTTATGGCATCCTTAGAGGGAAGCCACTTGTTGGATGCACTTCATAAGGCATACCAAAATGGAGCCATGATTGCCGGCACCAGCGCAGGTGCAGCAGTTATGAGTCGCAAAATGATCACAGGCAATTCCTACAAGTATCCGGAATACACCGGCGAGTTTCGGAGTATAGAGGCTGAAAATATTGAAATCGCAGACGGACTAGGATTACTGCCCATGGTGATCATTGACCAACATTTTATTTATCGGATGCGAATGAACAGGTTGATGACAGTAGCCTTGGAGCATCCTGGTTATTATGCTATCGGAATAGACGAATCAACGGCCTTGTTTGTCAGAGGACAACACTATAAAGTATTCGGCGAAAGCCAGGTGGTACGGATAATTAGTCCGGCACCACCAAATATTAAGGACGGACTATTAGGTGGTGCCAGACTGCTATTGGATGTTTTTCTACCGGGCGATTCTTTCCGCCTGGAATTTTAAACCTGTCTATTTAATGAATCCCTGCTGTAGGATTCCGGAATCCGTTTGCAAGCGCAAAATAAAATAACCTGCTGGTAAACTCCGAATCAGGATTTGCCCTTCCTCCGAAGCCGCACCACTTTGGAGCAGGCGGCCATGAAGATCAATTATTTCGTAGGTCAGAAAATTCGCTTCCTCTTCGGTGGAGAAATACAGATAATCTTCCACCGGATTCGGAAATAGATTCAGTTTCTGAAGTTCCGGATTAGAAATACTGGAAATTGATTGACAATCAGCTGGTACTGCACCCGAATTCATATTGATTTCGCCGTTGTCTACATACCAATCCATCCAGTTTCCGCCACTGGTGGTTTCCCAGTCTGTGAGGTCGAAGGTGTTCATGCCCGTTTCTGTAGCCGGGATTTGACACACCTTTACGGCCTGCTGGTCCCGGTTCCAGGTCAGCGGAATACCACCAACGCAAGTCTCTGGAATATAAGGAAGTTGGCAATTCGTCTGGGCAAAATAGACCACATCTTCCGGATAATCCGGATACGAACCGAAACAGTGGGCAAGACCGGCTTCATCCACACAGATGGCGGTATATTCATTCGAGGCAATGCCTTTGGATCTAAATCCAAAATCCTGAGTCAGTCGGGCCAGAAAGGTGATAAATCGCCCGGCTCTGTTGCGCTGATCAAAATGGGTGTCCGTGATGGTTTCTTCCAAAAAAGGAATGTGCAGAAAATCGTCAAATCCAATTACATCCATGTATTCGTGAAAAGGATCGTTGAGAGCTTCAGATGACAACACACCTAGGGAACTAGGCGTATAATATGCCTGTCCGAGTATGGCCATACCTGCACTGGTGCCGCCCAGGGTGATTTGCTTTTCTTCAATGAGGTATTGAATGGCCGCTTCTACTGCGTTGTCTTTCCAGAAGGTGTAATAATCATATTGATCACCACCGGCAAAAAACAACACTTCGGCTTCTTCAATCCGCCGAAGCACATACTCTGAATTGGCAGCAGCGATCCCGTCAAATCTTATGGTCTCTACGGAGTTAACCTGTACGCCCAGATCAGAAAAAAAGTAGTCATTGTACCCGTCTGATCCGGAAGCGCGGAGTACCAAGACGTCCCCGCCTGCAGCGCGCTCCAGCATCCAGATCATCGCCTGGTCGTTGTCGCCACCTCCTCCTGCGAGTACGATTCCTTTTTCCCAACCAGATACGACCGCATCCGAGCTGTCTCCGGTAATCCAATTGGTGAAGCCTTGTGCCTGGCTGCTAATTGAAAGGAGAGCGAACGCAAATTGTAATAAAAAATCTCTTGATCGCATATCCTAGATTTTTTGAAGTCTTGTACTCGTTAGAAACTGGTCAGTCTGCAAACGAATCAGATAATTACCGGTCGCCAGACCAGACAAATCAACCTCAATTTCCTGAAATCCGCTGCTTCTGTATTCATTGCTCAATTCCCGGATTATTCGTCCGGTAGCATCTGCCAGGGTCATTGTGACTTCGCTGGCTTCTTTTAACTGAAAACCAACAAGTGTGGTAGCAGTGGCCGGATTCGGCGAAAGCTGCATTTGTATATCCTGAGGATTAATCGTAGCCAAGCCAACTACATTGGCCTCAATACGGATATTATCGATCATTAGTTCGTTTCCGCCATTCCCGGGGCCGACCGGCAGATTCGGGTCATATGGGGCGGTGAAATTTCGGAAAGCAATATGGACGGTCTGTCCAGTATAGCCAGCATCTGAAAGATTCACCGACCTGTCTTGTGGTGTAATTTCTTCTCCAAGCGATCCAACATCAAACAATAGTGGGTTTTCTTCAAAATCAGCAATATCTGTACCTGCCGTAGAGATGGCAACCTGATAGCGATCTCTGAAATTTCCGCTGGAAGTAATCGCCATTCCTGTCCAGGAAAGGACGGTGTTATTATCTACCGTAATTGCCGGAAGGATCATCCAGTCATCTGAAGGGCCGGCATCATTGACATACCAGGAAACACTAAATGCGGTCGTTGAATTGAAACCTGCTTGGCTAATATACCTGACCGACCAGGCTGAATCTGCCAAGCCAACAAGATCCGGGTCATCCGGCGTAAGCCCATCTACATTGACCAGCAAAAAGTCGGCCGGCCATCCGTTTTCAAAATCTTCTTGCAGGATAATTTGCGAACTGGCTGACAGGTTGCCAAAAAATAGTGCGATAAGGAGAAGTATTAATCTTTCCATGATTGAATAGGTTTTAAAATTTGAAATAAGGAATAGGTATCCTTTAGGACACGAAAGGGAAAAGTAGGGAAGACGGGGTCTAGCAGTCGAAAATTGGCTGCAATCCCATAAGGCTGAGGGCCTTATGATTTGGAGAATAAGTGGAAAATGAGACAGTTTTCACGTACAAAATATATTGATGAGTGAATCTTGAGCTATTTGAAATTTGCTTTTGCAAGCAGTTTCTAACCGGGAAAACATCTTGCCGAAGAACTAAGTTCAGAAAAAAATTCAACAATCGCTATATATCCTAAAGTCAATTTGACTCGGGATACCGAATAAGAGAGAAGTTTTATATTTTGGGCAAATATTTGAATATGAATTTTATCTATTTAAGTTCAAATCAGCCTGGTTGCACCAACAATAAGCTAGCCTCACCTGGATTGTTAGGGCTACAACCTATCTTTAATTGTTAGCCATACCTGGACAATACTCTTTTACCAGGTAAATTAAAAACAATGACATCCAACTTTTTTAAACAGGGCCTGGGAATGTTTCTCGGCCTGTTGTTCAGCACTAGCCTTTTCGCACAAATTCCAATTTCCGGAAAAGTTCTGGATCCCGAAAACCTGGAGCCACTTATTGGCGCAAGTGTTTACGAGAAAGGCATGGAATCAAATGGAGTAACTACCGACCTGTCAGGATCCTTTTCCATTTTTGTTTCCGGCCCCGATGCGGTGCTGGTATTTTCATACATCGGCTATAAAACACATCAGGAATTGATAGGAGATCGCGAAGAGTTTAATGTTTTCCTGACTCCGGCCGTCCAGGTCCTTCAAGAGGTAATGGTTACCTCTCTCGGTATTAAACGGGATGAAAAAACGATTGGGTTTTCGGCCGAGCAACTTGCAGGCGAGGCCCTCGTAGATGCAGGAGAGACGAATCTGGTAAGCGCATTAAGTGGAAAAGTTGCCGGGGTAGATATCATTACCAGTTCTGGAAGTCCGGGCGCTTCCGCGAATATTGTCATCCGGGGCCGCACCTCTTTTAATGGCTCCAATGCGCCTCTTTTTGTTGTCGATGGCATCCCAATTGATAACAGTTACGCTGGTTCTAATTTTACAGATCAGTCAAATCGTGCCATAGATATTAACCCAAATGATATCGAGCAGATCACCGTTTTAAAAGGTACTGCTGCTACGGCACTTTATGGAATGCGTGCGGGAAATGGTGCGATTATCATTACTACCAAAAGAAGTAAAGGAGACGGTACCATCCGGATAGAACTCAATTCCGAATTTTCGCTTGATCAGGTCAACAAACTGCCCCGGCAACAAAGCTTATTTGCTCAGGGAACTGGCGGGAGCTATGTGGATCCCATCGCCGGAACACCCCGCAGTTGGGGGCCTTCGTTTGATACCTTACGATATGCCAATGATCCGACTTATAGCTATTCAACAGTCGGACGAATAGTCGGAAAAAGTGATCCTCTTGCATCTGGCCAGGGGGTAGAACCCTTTGATAATGTGGGTTCCTTTTTTCAAACCGGAATCCGCTCTAATACCAATTTAAGTCTGAGTGGGGGAGAGCAGAAAGCAAATTACCTGATGTCTTTCGGACACCTCAACCAGACTGGTGTTGTACCTAATGCGAATTTTAAGCGCAGTACTGCCCACCTGCAGGGAAGTCTGCAACCCTGGAAAAGAGTTCGCATAAATGCCTCAACAACATACAGTTTGTCTGGTGGAAATCGCCAACAACGCGGCAGTAATTTATCAGGTGTCATGCTTGGGCTCATGCGTACACCTACAAGCTTCGATTTGACCAATGGATCGGATGATCCGGTAAATGATCCACGCGCATGGGAATTGGAGGACGGGTCCCAAAGAGGCTATAACCCGACTTACGACAATCCCTATTGGTCGATAAATCGAAATCAGGTTACCGATCGGGTAAACAGGGTAATTGGAAACCTCGGACTGGAATGGGATATTTTCCATAACCTCTCGTTTAAATACCGGATTGGATTAGATCAATACTCCGAAGAACGAAAAAGTTATTGGGATGCCGGTTCCGGAGAATTTAGCGCAATTAACGGATTGGTCATCAATGACTTGTATAACTATTTTGCCTTAAATTCTGACATGATCCTGAGTTATAGGCATCAGTTTTTTGAAGATTATGACGTGGAGCTGTTAGTCGGGCACAACTTTTATGACGAACGGGCCTATAATCTGGTACAGGAAGGCGAGAACTTTGTCATCCCCGGTTTTTACGATGTCTCGAATGCACAAGTTCAAATTTTTTATGACGGGCTGTTTCGGGAGCGCACCGTAGGAGCCTATTATGAGCTGAAAGTTGGTTTCAGGGATTACCTGTATCTCACCACCACCGGACGCAATGACTGGTCGTCAACCCTTCCGGTTACAAATAATTCGTTCTTCTATCCATCTGCCAGTTTGAGCTTCCTCTTTACCGAATTGCTGAACATGTCTTCAAATAAATATCTGGGATTTGGAAAACTTCGGTTCTCGTTTGGTGCGGGAGGCAATGCTGCTCCTGATCCCTATTTATTGGGGATCGTGTATTCTGCGGTACCCAATGTACAGGGCCGAACAGCTTTTCTGCGATCGCCCCTGATTGGCAACCAGCAATTGGAACCCGAACGCACAAATTCCTTTGAAATCGGGACAGACCTCCGGATGTTCGACAACCGATTGAAGGTTGATTTTACCTGGTACCGCAACATCAGTAAGGGACAAATACTCGAACTCCCTATTGCAAATAGTTCTGGTTTTTCTGCTCAGGTAGCTAATGGTGGAAAGATTCGCAACAGCGGAATAGAATTGCTTGCTTCGGGCACTGTTTTAGAACAAAACGATTTCTTGTGGGAAATCCAACTGAACTACAGCCGAAACCGAAATCTGGTACTGGAATTAGATGAAAGTATTCCCTTTTTGCCGCTTCCAGGAGCAGGTGTTACCTCCACCCGGAATGTTATTATCGAAGGAGAACCCTTTGCTGTAATTTACGGAAGTCGCTGGTTGCGGGATGCGGCAGGAAATGTCCAGATTGACGATGATGGCTATCCAATTATGGATACAGAAAACGGAATTGTGGGCGACCCAAATCCCGATTGGCTAATGGGCATTCGAAATAACCTCACCTTCAAAAACTTTCAGTTTAGCTTCTTGTTTGACTTCCGAAAAGGAGGTGATATTTTCAACGGTACAAAAGGGGTAATGTTGAACTTGGGTATCCATGAGGATACCGAATCGCGGGAAGAACTGGTATTAATTGAAGGAGTACGGGCATCGGATGGGGCACCCAATTCGACTATGGTAAAACTCGATGAATCTTATTATTCCAGGTATCCATTTGCCGGCGTTTCTGAAGCCAGCATTGAGGATGGTTCCTTTGTAAGACTTCGGGATGTTCGGCTAAGTTGGGACATGCCAAAAGAGTGGCTGGGAGATAAATTCTCCAGCCTGCAACTGGCCGTTTCCGGTCGAAATCTGTGGCTCTGGACAAAGTATTCTGGTATTGACCCGGAAACCAATTTAGCTGGTGCGAGCAATAGTATTGGCAGAGACTGGTTTAATGCACCAAATACCAGAGGTCTGGCCCTAAACCTGCGTATTCGATTTTAATGTCCGCCTTCAAATGACAATCATGAATTTGAAATATCTACCACTTCTCTTTGTGCTGCTTTTGTTGGGTCCAGGTTGTAATCTGGAAGAACTTAATGTAAATCCAAATGACCCGACAGATGTCCCTTTGGAAACCTTGTTGCCACCGGCTGAAAAAGCGCTAATGGATTTTCTTGCCGGGGATGCAGCCGGAATTTCCGGCATATTTTCCAATTACTTCCAGGGCATTGAAAACCGCTTTCTTCCGGTAGAAACGTATGCCGTGGATCGCGACTTTTTAATGCGACCTATTTGGGAGGATCTCTATGTGGATGCCTTGACTACCTTGTCCCTGATTATTCAAAAATCAGAGGATGATTCTCCGCATTATGCCGGAATTGGCCGCATTTTGATGGCTATTGCCATGAGTACTGCTTCAGATGTATGGGGAGACCTCCCTTACAAAGAAGCATTCCGCGGCCCGGGAGTTCTGGCTCCTGATTTTCAGCGCCAGGATGAGATTTATGTCCTTATGATCTCAGGTATTAATACCGCCATTACTGAACTGGAAAAACCCGAAAGCCTTTTTACGCCGGGAAATGACGACCTCTTTTTTGGTGGAGATGTATCCGCATGGAAGAAAGTAGCTTATTCGCTACGTGCCAGACTGAGCATGCGACAGGTTTATCGGGATAATGCCTTGCTGGGGGATATTCTCCCCTTAATCAACAAGGGAATTCAGAGCAGGGACGAAGCGCTGGTTTATAACTATAACGAGCAGGAATTTAATCCATGGTATCAATTCCAGACAAGCACCCCGTACTTACAAATTGATGATGATTTTGCTGACCTCCTCGACAATGATCCCCGGGAATCTGCATTGATAAAATCATCCTTCGGAGAAAAATTGATCGGACCCTATATTGCTTCCGATAATGCACCGGTCTATCTGATCACTTATGAGGAAATGCATTTCCTGGAAGCCGAATACTACTGGCGCTCCAATATGATTCCGGAAGCAGAGACCAGTTTGCGACTGGCAGTTGCGGAACATATCTCCAGAGTTACAGAAGGTTTGGCTGATCCGATGGAAGTACAGGATTACCTGGATTCCAATTGTATTGTAATCAGTGGACAGGCAGGTCTTTCCACAATTATGAACCAAAAATATATCGCTAATTTTCCGTCGATAGAAGGCTGGACAGATTTCCGAAGAACCGGATTCCCAAACCTTACACCTAATCCGGGTGGAAGCAGCGTGGATAACCCCAATGGTGAAATTCCGTTGCGATTTCCTTATCCGCTAAATGAGGTGTTGTACAATCCGAATGTTCCGACTCCGCAACCTGATTTACAGACGCCTGTTTGGTGGGATATTGATTAATTTCATTTCATTGAACCAAGGCAAATAAACAGAACCACTATCGAATTCTTAAGTCCTAATTTTAAATTTTTATTGAGATCACTAACACACTGAAAAACTAACCAACAGGACCACAGGACAACAGAATCACAGGACAACAGAACCACTATCGAATTCTTAAGTCCTAATTTTAAATTTTTATTGAGATCACTAACACACTGAAAAACTAACCAACAGGACCACAGGACAACAGAATCACAGGACAACAGGACCACAGGACAACAGAATCACAGGACAACAGAACCACTATCAAATTCTTAACTTAGCCAAAGCACCTTGTGGGAATTTTTCACGTTTATTTGATGTGTACCATTGAACCTCATTCCTATGCGCCCGCTGATACTTTTTCTCTTTTGTTGTTTTTTGCAGGAAGCGACTGCTCAACTGAGTGGTCTGGTGCTTGATGAACAAGGCAACCCCAGCCCCTTTACCAGTATTTATGTTCAGAATACCTCCAAAGGAACGATTAGCAATGAGGAGGGCTATTTTCACCTTGAGTTGGAGGCTGGCACCTATTCGCTGGTCTTTGACCGCATCGGGTTTAAAAAACAAATCCAGGAAGTAACCATCGGAAATACAACCGTGGTTTTGAATGTAACGATGGTCGAACAGGCAATCAATTTGGCTGAAGTAGAAGTGCTCAGTGGGGGAGAAGACCCCGCTTACCCAATCATCCGCAAGGCCATGGAAAAACGGGAATATTACCTGAAACAGATTCCTGCCTATAAGTGCTCGGTCTATATCAAGGGTATGCTGAAACTGCTGGAAGCTCCCGATAAAATATTCGGACAGGATATAGGAGATATGGATGGAATGCTCGATACTGCCGGCCAGGGTATTCTGTATCTATCGGAGTCTGAATCAGAACTTTATTTCAGGCAACCAGGCGATTATAAAGAGATCATGCTTTCCTCAAAGGTGAGTGGGGATGATAATGGCTTTAGTTTCAACAGCGCTACAGATATGGATTTTAGCCTGTATCGCTCTTTTGCCACTTTTCCCAGACAAATTATTTCTCCAATTGCTTCAAATGCCTTTAGCTACTACAAATACAGGCTGGAAAGTTCCATCTATGATGAGGAAGGACGACTGATTAACAAGATTGCAATCATCCCAAAAAGAGAAGAGGATCCTGTTTATCGAGGGTATATCTATATTGTCGAAGACCTCTGGAACCTCGAATCTGTAGATGTGTATGTGACAGGCCGGGCAATGAACGAACCCATTTTTGAAACCCTCCATATTACCCAGAGTTATGTACCGATAGCCGGTACCGAAACATGGGCCTTATTCTCTCAAAGCTTCAATTTTAGAGGTGGCCTGATGGGCTTTGTCTTTGGCGGACAGTTTGTTGGCGTATATTCGGAGTACAACCTAAATCCGGAATTGGGCGATAAGTTTTTCAATGGAGAGGTTTTTCGGGTTGAAAAGGAGGCCAACGAACTGGATCAGGACTACTTTGATGAAGTGCGCCCCGTTCCGCTAACCAAAGAGGAATCGCTGGATTATTCCCGGAAGGATAGTATTCAGGTAATTCGAACTTCCAAACCTTATCTGGATTCATTAGACAAAGAAAACAACCGCTTTCGCGTAATAAATTTAATCGCTGGTTACAGCCACCAAAATAGTTTCAAGCACCAGCAGTGGCAAGTCAAATCACCGCTTGATGGGATCCAGTTTAATACAATTCAGGGCCTAAATGGCAGACTGGGGCTTGCTTATCGAAAAGCACAGGATCAGGATCGAAACCGCGAATACGAGATCAGTACAAATGTATATTACGGCTGGTCAAATAAACAGTGGCTAAATGACTGGTCGCTTAGGTACCGCTTTGATCAAATCAAGTTCAGAGAATTGACTTTAGCAGGCGGCACTCGGGTAAGTCAGTTTTTTGAGAGCGTACCAATAAGTACCGCAAACAATGAATTCTACTCCCTTTATTTTTCCAGAAACTACCTGAAAATTTTCCGGAAGGGCTATGCGTCAGCCAGTTATAAGCAGGAGTTTTTTAACGGACTCATGGGATGGATCAACCTGGAATGGTCCCAACGGAATCCGCTGACCAATAAATCTGACTATACCTTTATAGATTGGAAGGATAGGCAGTATATTTCTAACGACCCACAAGATCCTGCCAATTTTAGTCCGGCATTTGCAACTAGTAATAACCTTAAAGTAGGACTTACCCTGCGGTTTAGGCCTGGCCAAAAATACCTGACTTACCCCAACCGGAAGTTTATCATCGGCTCAGATTGGCCCGACATCTTCCTGTACTACACCAAGAGCATTCCGATAAATAACATCAGCACAACAGATTACGATTATCTGGCTGTTAAAATAGAAGAGACCGATCAGACGATCGCACTGGTGGGCGTTTTTTCCTGGATGATCGAAGCCGGATTTTTCCCAAATCAGAATAGTATGGAATTTATTGACTGGAAACATTTTTATGGAAACCAGACCGTATTCGGGAATCCACAAAACTATCTCCAGCGATTTCAGTTAATGCCCTACTACGAAAACAGTACGCGCGATCCTTACGTAGAATTTCATTTCCAACACCATTTCAATGGCTTTTTAATGGATCGGATCCCGTTGCTTAAAAAAACAGGATTCCATTTTGTGGCAGGCGCTTCCTTGCTGCAAATTTGGCCCGGAAACGAACAAACAACCGATACCTACTCAGAATTTAGCCTTGGAATAGACGACCTGGGATGGGGCGTATTTCGACTATTCCGACTCGACGGAGTCATCTCCCTGAAAGGAAATACATTTGAAGACTGGGGGCTCGTACTTGGACTAAAATTTCCTCCCCTGAACGCGAATTAGGAACTATGCCACTTATCCAAAAATCGACTTATCCCGGTCCGCCTGCCTATCAGCTAAACGGGCACCTGCAAACGATTCTGCCCATCCTTTTTTATAAGAATCCGGACTTCACTTACCAACGCGAACGTGTGACCTTGCCGGATAATGATTTCCTGGATCTCGATTGGTTGTCTGATAATAATGAGCAGCTGGCAATCTTAACCCACGGGCTGGAAGGCAATTCTGATAGATCCTATGTGCGGTCCATGGCTGCTGACCTGCATGCTCTGAATTGGGACATCCTTGCCTGGAACTGCCGATCCTGCAGCGGGGAAATGAACCGGGCACTTCGACTGTATTACCACGGAGAAATTGAAGATTTTGAGTTTGTTATCCGCCATGCACTCAAAAGTCGTCCATATAAGCGGATTGTACTCATTGGGTTTAGCATGGGCGGAGCCATACAGCTCAAATACCTGGGGGTACGTGCTGACAATGTACCAAAAGAACTCACCCACGCTATTTCAATCTCTGCACCTTGCGATATTAGTAAAGGGGTAGAAGTCCTCGAGAAACCCGGCAACTGGATGTATAGAAGACGATTTTTTAATAGCCTTAAGGAGAAGGTTTTGATCAAAGCGGCAAGATTTCCGGAAGTGCTCGATGCTTCCAAAATAGATGAAATCCAAAGTTGGCGGGAATTTGATCGATTTTTCTCTGCGCCGATCAATGGGTTTAAAGAAGAGCAAGCTTTTTATGATTCCGCTTCCGCGAAAAATTTTATGGCCGGAATTAAAGTGCCAACCTTACTCCTCAATGCCCTAAACGACCCGATCCTCAGTGAAAATTGTTATCCCGAAGCTTTATGCAAAGCACATCCGGCAATATTTCTGGAAACGCCGGAAAGAGGAGGTCATCTCGGTTTTATTGACCGCAAAAATGGTAAATGTTGGGCAAATAAGCGGACCATTGAATTTATGAACAATCGTTTTTGAATTCTGCCCATTCTGGCTACCTTAATGCCCTGCACCAAATAGATTATGCGATTTCTTCATAGTTCTGACTGGCACCTGGGCCAAAAATTTTTATCCAATGATCGGCTCGCCGAGCATCGGCAGGCATTAAACTGGATTTTGGATACCATCAAAACCAGGGAAGTAGATGTGTTGATACTCGCTGGCGATATCTTTGACATCGGAAGTCCGCCAAATTATGCCCGTGAACTTTACTACGAATTTCTGGCCAAACTTAAGTCCACCTGCTGCCGACATGTGGTTATCATAGGCGGAAACCACGATTCCCCCGCCATGTTAAACGCTTCCCGCGAAATATTGGGCTATTTGAATATTTATGTTGTTGGTGCTTTAAGCGAATCACTGGAAGATTGCCTCATCGAGTTGAAAGACTCGGAAGGAAATACCGAAGCCATAGTTGGGGCTGTCCCTTTTTTACGGGACCGGGATTTGCGCAGTGCCAGTAGCGGAGAATCCGGACAGGAGCGGATTGACCAGATTAAAGCTGGTATTCGGGAGGTATATTCCCAAATGGCTGAGTTGGTTAAACCCTGGGCAGGCAGTGGCATCCCGATATTGACAACCGGACACCTCTATGCAGCTGGTGCCAAAACCATTGAAGAACAAACGAATATTTACCTGGGAGACACTGTCAACATCAAGGCTTCAGAATTTGATCCCGTGTTTGATTATGTAGCCCTGGGGCACATTCACCGACCACAGGCTGTAGGAGGTTTAGATCATGTGCGCTATTGCGGATCTCCAATTCCACTTAGCTTTAGCGAAATAAAAGATGAAAAACTGGTCGTCCTGTGGGAGTTTTCCAATAATGCCAAAGTCATAACGGAAATTCCGGTTCCGGTTTTTCGAAGACTGAAATCTTTTTCCGGTCCGCTTGAGCAGATTAAACAACGCTTGAGCGAATTTAACAGCCGGCACGAGAAAGACCCTTTACCCGCCTGGGTAGAAGTAATCGTTGAATCAGAATCTGTTTTACCCGGTCTGGAACAGGATTTACATGACTGGACTGCCGGGATGAATATGGATTTACTTAAAATCAGACTGATCCACCCAAATCAGGTACGGCAGGCAGCTGAAGTGCTGATCAACCTGGATGATCTGAGTCCCTTGCAGGTATTTGAACGAAAGTGTCTGGTCACAGGAACGGCACCCGACGATATGGAGGAATTAGCGCGCACATTTAAAAACCTGGAGGAGTGGCTTCGGGAACAGGAGGGTGCGCAATTATGAAAATAGACCGAATAAAATTTAAGAATCTGAATTCGCTCAGACAGGAGGTCGATATCAATTTTGACAAGCCACCTCTGTCAATTACCGGCCTGTTTGCCATTACCGGAGACACGGGGGCTGGCAAGACAACCATCCTGGATGCGATGACTCTTGCACTCTATGGAAAAATTCACCGGAATAAAAACTATAGAGAATCAATCTCTTATGGTGCGGTTGAATGCTATTCAGAAGTATTTTTCACCACCTCAGAAGGTCGGTTTTGGGTCCGCTGGGCGATGCACCGCGCCGGTGCTAAGACTGATGGAAACCTGCAAGGCCCTTTTCAGGTTTTCAAGCGTATTACCCCCGATCCGATTGAGGTAAGTGGCAAAAAAGCAGATTTTGATCTGGAGGTCGAAGCAGCCACCGGCTTGGATTTCAATCGATTTTGTAGGTCGGTGTTACTTTCCCAGGGTGATTTTGCAGCCTTTCTCAAAGCAAAACCAACAGACCGAAGCGATCTCCTCGAAAGTATTACCGGCACAGAATACTACTCCCAACTATCTATAGGAGCATTTTCAAAAGCTAAAATTGAGTCTGAAAAACTCAAAAACCTGCAGCTCAAAAAAGACCAGCTTGATATTCTTTCCGAAGAAGAAGAGCAGCGCATGCAAGAGCGGGTTGCCGAATTGGACCAGGAATTAAAGACCCAGGAGAAGGCAATCAAAATACTCCAGGATGCTATGGCGTGGCTTTCCCAGGTGAAAGAGTTAAGCACAGAACAGGCAGAACTTGAAACAAAGCTGGAAAAATGGAAGATTACAAATAAAACACTCGATGAACTGAAAGAAAAGGTGCATGTTTTTGATAAAGCGCTCCCACTTCAATCTATTCTGGAAAAATTTCAATCCAAAAAGGAAGGACTTGAGCACACAAAAAAGCAGATAGATAGTCTGGAACAGCAAGCTGCACAGCTGAAAAGCTCCTTGCAGAAAATAGAACTTTTGTTGGAATCGAAAGCTGCAAAAGTTGCTGCCCTGCAAAATGGAGAGGCCAAACAGATCGGCTTTTTTGATCAGGTAATAGTGCTGGATCAGGAAATTTCAATTTTGCAGAAGCAACACCAAATATTACTGTCTAAACAGGAAGAAGCTTCCGTAGCATTAAATCTTTCCAATTCAGAAATTGCTACCCTAAACCGGCGATTGGACCAGGAACAGTCAGATTTGCAAAGCATTGAACAATGGTTAAATTCAAATGGACAATTTTCTGATCTCCAACAAATTTTACCGGAGTTGGAAGCAGGTTGGCGAATTTTGGAACGCCTCAAAGCCCAGTTGCATCAGGACGACAAGTATCGGAAGGAAAATAGCCTGATTCTTGATCAGATGAATACACAGTTGGATAATTTAGCGGCAGCGGCCACAGATATAGAAGATACAGTAGATAAAAAATGGCAGTATTTAGTCAGTAACTGGCCTGAAATATCGCCCTCTGACCCACTACAACATATTGAAAAAGAACGGAAAAAACTAGATCAGTTAAAGCAACAATATAATTGGGTAGAATCTGCCCGACATATTGAATCCCTGCAAGTTCGGTTTTTGGAGGAATACACTTCAAAAGAGCGTGAACTGCAAAATCTGCTGTCAGAAGACCGTCACCTGCAAGAGCAGATTTTACTTGCACAGGAAAGCAGGGATGAAGCTGACCAGCAGTTGGATATACAACAGAAACTGCATGAACAGCAATTACAGCTTGCTGCCATGGAAATCCACCGACAGCATTTAATTGAGGGAGAACCCTGTCCGCTTTGTTTATCAACCAGCCACCCGGTGCATCAGCTGAAGGAGCCCTTGGTTCCCATGGTAGATGCCACAGCCTCAAATCTGAAGAAAGCCAGGCTTTACAAGGAAAAATTAAATGAATCCTGGAAAGCATTATTAGTCCGGGAGCGTCAATTAAATGCCCAAATCATCCATCTTGCCGGAGATGAACACCAGGGACTACAAGGCTATTTAGAGCAGATTCAAGGACGCATAAAAGAAAATGAATCAGATTTAGCCGGCATCATTCAACAGCTCAAAGCTTCGGGAATGGACCCAAAAGCAGCTCAACTTCGCCTGGATGTACTTGTAAAGGAATTGGAAGCAAAACAAGCTGATTTCCAGGAAGCGCACAAATCCTGGAATCAGGCGAAAGAAAAGCAGACTAAAATCCAGGAGCAAGTGAAAAATGCAGCGTTGGAGGTAAAACACCAACAAAAAAAGCTGGATGACTTATTCCAAAGCCTTGACCTGCGTAAAGCTGAATACCTGAAAGAAAGAGAAAAACTAAACGCAGGTTTAAGTCCGTTTGACCTGGCAGTACAAAAAGGTAAAGCGGAAAACCCATTAGAAATTCTTCGAAGCAAACAGCAAAAACACCAGCAACAACAAGAACGGCGCAATCAGTTGCAAAGTGCTATTTCCCAGGGCCAGGCCAGCCTGAAGGAACTCATGCGAACCCGGCAGGAAAGAACCCAAAAACTGGATCAGGCCAAAGCAGATGTATTAGCGGAAACGCAAAAATTGACTCAACTAAAAGCGCAGCGATTTGATTTGCTCGGTGATGAAGATCCAAAAATGGCCAGAACCAGATTGCAGGAATCTATACAAGCAGCAGTAAACGATTTACAGGCGACAAAGGATAATCGAACACGCCAGCATGAGGAGGAAGTGCAAATTAAAAAGCAACTAGCCGCCCTCGAACGGGAAAGGGAACTTAATAGCAAAGCGTTGGAGGCGGAGTCCGTTACATTAAATAAAAAGGCTGCAACAAGTGGTTTTGAAGATATTGAAGCGCTTGCTGTGGTACTTAGTCAATCCCAACAAGTAAGTTCCTGGCGTGATCAAATACTACAAAACCAGGAAGCAGGGACGACACTAAAGGGGCAGCTCGATGCCTCGAAAAAGAAACTGGCTCAGTTGCATAAAAGCAAAAAAACGGATAAGGAGTTCTCCCTGGTGGAGAACGAGTTTCTCGAGCGACAACATACACTTGGTGCATTGCAACGGGAAGCAGGTGGGATACAAAGTGTGCTGAAGCGAAATGAGTCGCAAAAACTGAACCAGACCGGCTTGATTCAGGAAATAGAAAACCAGCAAAACGAATTTATTCGCTGGGAAAAACTGAATCAATTGATCGGCTCTGCTAAGGGCCATAAGTTCAGAGTATTTGCACAGGGACTTACTTTAGAAAAACTGGTTCAATTGGCAAACCAGCATTTAACTAAGTTGAATGGCCGCTATCAAATACGCAAACAGGATTCTGAAGACCTCGAATTGGAAATTATAGATACATTTCAGGCAAATAACTGCCGATCCGTTGGCACACTTTCAGGAGGAGAAAGCTTTCTGGTAAGTCTGGCACTGGCTCTTGGGCTTTCTGACCTGGCAGGTAGAAAAACCCAAATTCAATCTTTGTTTATTGACGAAGGATTTGGCAGTTTGGATGAATCTATGCTTGACCTTGCTCTGAACACTCTTGAAAACTTACAGGCTACCGGCAAAACCATCGGAATCATTTCACATGTGAAGGAGTTAAAAGAACGAATCACCACACAAATAAAGGTGCTAAAACAGTCAAATGGTTTTAGCCGGGTAGATGTCCAATATTAAAGAATGTACCTCCAATAGATGAAAGATGCTAATTAGTCTAATTGGATAGCCCCTCCGAATGGAATTACCTATCTTTGAACTTCGATAAAAAAGTGATATCAGCTATATGCAACAAGATTTCAAAACCATATTTGGAAATGTAACCGGGCTCGACGACAAATCAGTCGATTTTTTAACCCGTGCGCTCACTAACAAAAACCTTCCGGGTTTTGATTATTTGGAGTTTAAACAGTCGCTCAGTGCGCTGGAAGCGATGAATCTGGAAGAAGAGACAGCCTTTAAATCTGCCTTTGCAACTGCAGCAACAGTCGGACTGACTAAAGACAAATTGCTAAAAACAGCCCAGCATTATCATCAAGTGCTGGATGTAGAAAAAAAGCAATTTGATTCTGCCCTTGAAAAGCAATTAGAACAGCGTGTTGCCTCCAAGAAATCAGAGGTGGAGAAGCTCAAGAAACAGATACTGGAGCACCAAAAGAAAATTGAAGAACTTCAACAACGGATGTCGGCTGCACAAAAGGTTATTGATAGTGCGGATGAAGAAATTCAATCTGCATTGAGTAAAATTGATACCACCCGGAAAAACTTCGAGTTTACCTATCAAAGCCTAAAAAACCAGATTGACAAGGATATTAAGAATATCAATCAATATCTTTAGGATACTTTGAATATTGTCTGGAAACCCACTTTACAATTTAACTGAAAATTCGACCAGAAATGGCTAATCAAGCTCCCTTTGAGAATACAGAATTTGCAAAAAAATCCTTCTGGAAAAGACCAGAAGGTGTAACCGGCGCCGTTTTCCTCGGTGGCCTGATCCTTGGAGGAGGCTTTCTCCTCTATACTTTCGGCGGTGTACTAATTGGTTTAATGCAAAATGTACTCTGGTTAAGCGTCATGCTGGTAGCATTGGCTGCACTGGTTTATATTGTACTTGATCCAAAAGCCAGAAACCTGGTTTGGTACATGTACCAAAGTGTCATGCGCTGGATCACAGGGATCTTCGTTCAAATTGATCCTATCGGAATCCTTAAATCCTATGTGGATGACCTGCGGGATAACCTGCGGAAAATGAGCAAGCAAATCGGTGCGCTTCGCGGACAAAAACGCAAGCTCGAAACCCTGATGGAAGAAAACCAAAAGGAAATTGACCAAAACATGAAATTGGCCAGCGCTGCAAAACGGAAAGGAAATGAGAGCCAGGTACTGCTCGCTACCCGGAAAGCAGCCCGTCTGACAGAGAGTAATGAGAAATATTCCAGCCTGAACCAGAAAATTGGAGTACTGACTCGAATTCTGGAGAAAATGTATCAGAATTCAGAAATCCTGCTGGAAGATACAGAGGATCAGGTGCGATTAAAAGAGCAGGAACGCAAAGCTATTCGGGCCTCCCATTCGGCTATGCGTTCTGCGATGAGTATTATCTCCGGTGACCCGGATAAACGAGCCATGTTTGATGCAGCCCTGGAGCATATTGCAGATGACCTGGCTAACAAAGTAGGGGAGATGGAGCGATTTATGGAAATGTCCAGCAGCTTCATGGATTCAATCGACCTGCAAAATGGTGTTTTTGAAGAAGAAGGCCTGAAAATGTTGGAACAGTATGAACAACAAAGTAATATCCTCCTGCTTGGCGACAATCGGGCATCAGATAGTCTCGATTTGAATGAGCGCCGTCCGAGTGCAGAAAAGCAGGAACGCTCAGGAAGTAATTCTTATGACAACCTCTTTGAATAGGTTGCCTTATTTTTTAAATCCTCAATAGAATAAACCGATGGGACTATTTGATTTTATTCGTGGTGAATTTGTTGAAGTCATTGACTGGGTAGAGCAGGACCGGAACACGGTGATGTGGAAATTCCCTGACAAGGATGCCAATATTAAATATGGTGCAAAGCTCACTGTTCGCGAGAGCCAAACAGCTTTATTTCTCGATGAAGGACGTATAGCAGATGTTTTCGAACCCGGGCTCTTTGATCTTGACACGCAAAATATGCCTGTCCTGACTACCTTGAGAAACTGGGATAAAGGGTTTAAATCACCCTTTAAGGCTGATGTATATTTCCTGAGCACCCGGATATTCCCGGATCTAAAATGGGGCACTCCCAATCCGGTTATGATGCGTGACCCGGAATTCAAACAGGTTCGGGTAAAAGCTTTTGGTGTATATTCCGTAAGGGTTAAAAACCCGGAAATGTTTATGCGGGAGTTTGCAGGAACGGCCTCCATTTTGCGCATTCAGGAGTTGGAAGAAACCCTTCGGGATTTGGTTTCACCTAAATTTGCCGAGACCCTCGTTGAATCATCTATTTCTGTCATGGACCTGGTTGGAAAATATTCCGAACTGGGCGATACCATCTTACCAATCCTACAGGTTGAACTCGATCGTTATGGCATTGAGTTGGTCAAATTTCAGATCTCCAGTACATCGCTTCCAAAAGAAGTAGAGGAGTTCTATGATAAAATGACCAATATGAATATGGTGGATGACATGCAGAAATTCACCAATTTCCAGCAGGCAAATGCCATTGAAAAAGCTGCTGAGAATCCCGGTGGCGGTGCAGGTGAAGGCATTGGCATGGGGATGGGCTTCGGTATGGCTCAAATGATGATGAATCAAAAACAACAAGGGGGAGATCAAACATCTTCTAAAGCGCAAACACGCGAGGAGGTCTTGTCCACCCTAAAAGAGCTTGGCAGCCTGAAAGAATCCGGCATTTTAACGGATGAAGAGTTTGAAACTAAAAAGAAAGAACTGCTCGCCCGCTTGTAATTAATCTGATTCAAAAAACCCTCTAACCTCTAAGCAAAGTGGAAAACCTGCAGGAACAACAATTTCTGAATGATATTGTCAGGGTTCCCTGTCCGTCTTGTGGTAGTCAGTTGACCTATTCTGCAGGCACCCAAAACCTGAGGTGTGCGCATTGTGGCTATCAGGAAATGATAAACAATGCCAACGACCTGGTCGTAGAAAAATCACTGAGTGACGCGGCAGATAAGATCGTAAACTTTATTCCTGAAAAGGTTGGAAAAAAGGTTTTCGACTGCCAAAACTGTGGTTCCAAATTTATGGTAGAGCACGACCGGGTACGTGTAAATTGTGGTTTTTGTGGTTCTACCAATGTCAACCTGGAAGCTTATCAACACAATTACATCCATCCGGTAGGGATCATCCCGTTTTACATTTCCAGAGATGAAGCCGAAACCCGATTTTCCGAATGGATAAGGAAGGGCTGGTTTCACCCGGGGAAACTCAAAAATCTGGCTAAGATTGACATGCTTCATGGTATCTATATTCCCTTCTGGACTTACGATGCCAAAACCTTTAGTGAATGGCAGGGAGAAGCAGGCTTTTATTACTATGAAACCCGTACCGTGCGGATAAATGGTAAAATGCAAACCCAACAAATTCGAAAAACCCGTTGGGTTTATCGTTCCGGAGACCTGAATCACTTCTTTGATGATGTACTGGTCGTGGCTTCTGCCGGCCTGAGTCAGAATGAAATTAACCCCATTCAACCCTACCGATTTGAGGAATTGGTAAATTTTGATGCCCGACTAATGCTAGGATGGGAATCGGAGATTTACCAATTGGAAGTGGACAAAGGCTATCAAATAGCGGATACCATTATGGATGACCGCATCCGAAATATGTGTTCTGCCCAATTAGGAGGCGATACCCAGCGAAATTTAAAAGTCCACAGTCGAAAATCGGATCAAACCTTTAAACATATTATCCTGCCCCTTTGGATTTGCTCCTATCAATATAACAACAAAAATTACCGGTTTTTGATCAATGGTCAGACAGGGAAGGTAGCTGGCACAAAACCTATATCGTGGATAAAAATTGCTATACTTGTGCTGCTTTTTGCAATTTTTATAGCTGGAATAGTCTGGTTAAAGAAAAGCGGTATCATTCAAAGCTAAATCAGTTACCCACTCCAAATTTATGATCCAGGTATTCGTTACAGGAGGGACCTTCGACAAAGAATATAATTACCTTTCCGGAGGCTTATTCTTTGAGGATACGCATATTCCAAAAATGCTGGAAAGAGGCAGGTGTACGCTTCCGATCAATATTAAGACACTGATGATGGTCGATAGTTTGGAAATGACAGAGTCTGATCGGGAAATTATTGCACATAACTGCCGACGGTCTGAAAGTAGTCAAATCCTTATTACCCATGGAACTGACAGAGTTGTGGAAACTGCCAATTTTTTAGCTTCCCAGCAAATCGAAGGTAAAACTATCGTTCTTACAGGGGCTATGATTCCGTATGCTTTCGGTACTTCCTCCGATGGTTTCTTTAATCTTGGGAGTGCCTTGGCTTTTGTACAAATATTATCCCCGGGGGTTTATGTTTCTATGAATGGCCAATGTTTTCCATGGGATCAGGTGCGAAAAAACACCAAAACCGGCTATTTTGAAGAACTGAATCCTGATTAAACAGCGCTCAAATAGTACTCCATGCTTGATTATACCGGACTGATTTTCGAAATTGTGTTCCTGGCTATAGGGGTTTATGTTTACCTGTTTGCACGGGGAGTTATTTCCTTTAAAGACCCCGCTGCTCGTGCTCGTTCGGAAGAATTCCGGAAAGAAAATGGGCGAATCCTTCGGATTTTGGCCCTCGCACTAATTGCTGTTATGGGAATGAACATAGCAATTCACCTCTATAGTTTGGTAAAGTCCTGAAATAGATTGTTATTGCCAGACTACGGACTGTCTGTTCTTTGCCTAAATTTAAAAAAGCATGAAATCTATCGGACTTGACAGGCATAAGGTCAGGCATATTAGGTTTATTTATTATTATTGCAAGTCCTTAATTATTTCTAATTGAATCACTACAATGAAGAGAGCGCTACTGTTTTTTGCACTTTTCTGCATCCAATCTTCAAACGGCCTGTTTGCCCAATCAGACATTGCCGAAGATTTCTACAATACTGATAAAATCCAACAGATTGATATCAGCTTTGCACAGAATAACTGGCAGTATTTATTGGATTCCCTTCGGGTGAACGGCGACGGATTGCTTCTTGCGGATGTTCGGATCAACGGCGTCAAATATGAATACTGTGGTGTTCGCTTCCGCGGAAGTAAGTCTTTTCAGCCGGAAGGAAAAAGGAATGGCCTTTATATCAAGTTGAACCACATCAATAAGGAGCAGAATATTGATGGCAACAAGTCCATAAAACTTTCAAATTCACTGCGTGATCCAAGTATGGTTCGGGAAGTTTTGTCTTACGAAATTGCCCGTCAATATATGCCTGCCCCCCGAGCAAATTATGCTCAAATTACGATCAATGGCAGCCCATACGCTTTGTTGGTAAACGTAGAACCCATTGCAGATGAATTTCTGGATCGAAATTTTGGGTCCTCTAATGGCGCACTATATAAAGCCAAGGGATTTGATCAATATACCAATTATCCAAAAACCTGCCTCCAAAATATTTTTGGAAGCCTGGCCCATGAAACAGATGTAAATTGTTACTTCTATAATTGGGAGATGAAAACCGATGGTGGTTGGGGTGATTTGATCGAACTTACCAGAATGTTAAACGAAGAACCCGGCAAAATCCAAAATGTTCTGGATGTGGATGAAACCCTTTGGATGCTGGCCTATAACAATGTTTTGGTGAGCCTCAGTAGTTACTCCGGGCAACATTCGGATAACTACTACCTTTACGAAGATAAATTCGGGAAATTTCACCCCATCATCTGGGACATGAACCTGAGTTTTGGAAGTTTTAAAAACACAGGCTCCGGGTCAGATCTTAAATTAAAACAACTGCAGGAACTTGATCCCTTGTTGCATGTAAATAATCCTGCCAAACCGCTTATCAGTAAATTGCTGGAGAACGAACGGTATAAACGTGTGTATCTCTCCCATATACGGACCATCCTATACGACCATTTTGTCGATACCACTTACCAGTCCAGAGCCCAGGAGTTGCAACGCCTGATCCAGTCAGCTGTTATGAATGACCAAAGTAAGCTTTATACTTACGATGAATTTCAGGCAAGTTTGACGACCACTATTGGCGAAAGAAGTCAGATTCCCGGTATTGTTGAGCTCATGGAGAAAAGAGCCAGTTTCCTGAAAAAACACCCGGAAATTGCCATCTTCCCTTCTGATATTACAGATACCAAAGTACTTGGACGCGTTCAGTTTTCAACCCAGCGGATAGAAACATTTATGGTTCAAACCAAGGTAGAAAAATACCCAAAACGTGTCTATCTGATGTATCGCTTTAATGACGATCAGGAATTTCGGGAGGCTGTCATGATGGATGATGGAAATCATAATGATGGTGAGGCCAATGACAATGTTTATGGGATAACGATTGTTCCACAAAGAGGTGAAAATGAGCTGCAATACTATATTATAGCTGAAAATGCCACCATGGTAAGTTATGCTCCTGCCAATTATATGTGGGAACAGTTTCAGGCAAGCCTCGCAGAATTGAACAAATAAGAAATTGATTCTACTTATATCACGGCCCATGCTCCGATTAATTCTTTGCCTGAGCTTCTTCGGATTTATCGGAGGAGCTCAGGCACAAGACCTCTACGACCTAAATAAAATTGTTGAGGTCCGTATTACATTTAATGATTCAAATTGGGCGCATAAGCTGGATTCATTAAAAGAATTGGGTACCAAAGAGCGCCTAGTCGCAGAAGTAAGCGTAAACGGAACCATCTACAAGCAGGTAGGAGTGCGCTACAAAGGAAATAGTAGCTATTTCAATATCCGTAAGAGCGGATCTGTAAAACTTCCGTTTAATCTCGAAGCCAACTATATTGATAAAGATCAAACCTTTGAAGGAGGATATGAAACCCTAAAACTATCCAATGTTTTCCGGGATCCTAGTTATCTGAGAGAAGTACTTTCCTATGAAATCGCCGGAAAGTATATGCCTGCACCCAGAGCCAATTTTGCCAAGGTTTACGTGAATGGAGAATACCTGGGGCTCTATAATAATACCGAATCAATCGATGACAAGTTCCTGGAAGATCATTTCGGGAACCATAAAGGCACTTTCGTGAAATGTGACCCGGAATGGCCTTTAGCTGAAAAAAGTCATTGCCCCAAAGGAGATAAGGCTTCCCTGATGTATCTGGGAGATAATCCCAACTGCTACATGGGACTCTATGAAATTAAAAGTAAAAAGGGATGGAGTGATCTCATTCAATTGACAAAAACATTAAATGAATCACCCGAAGATGTGGATACCATCCTCAACATTGACCATGCCCTGTGGATGTTAGCCTTCAATTCGGTTTTAGTCAACCTGGATAGCTATACCGGCAGACTCTCCCATAATTACTACATCTATCGCCAGCCAAACGGTCAATTTAGCACACTGGTATGGGATATGAACCTGTCATTTGGCGGATTTAGATTTGCAGGTACAGATAAGTCCCTCAGCAATGAGGAAATGCAAACTCTAAGCCCGTTCCTCCATTATAAAACCCAGGATCCAAAGCGGCCGCTGATTACCAACTTGTTTAATAATAATCTCTACAGAAAGGTATATCTGGCGCATATTCGAACAATTTTGGAGGAGAATTTTGTAAATGGCGCTTATAAAGAGCGAATTACCGCGATCCAGGAGGTCATTGCAGCAGAAGTCGAAAAAGAACCGCACCGCTTGTATCCCTATGAAGGGTTTATGGAAAATACCGAAAAAACAGTCATGGCCGACCGAGCGGAGATTATTGGTATTTCAGAACTTATGGAAGCCAGAACTACCTACCTCTTAAATCATTCAACGATGAAGGATGGTGGTCCGGATATAAAGGAGGTGGGTCATATAATCTACGGCCCCACATTGGCCTTTAATGCGACCATTGAAAATACGGAGAAAGCATGGCTGGCTTATCGCTTAAACCCGGAGGATGCTTTTAGTTTGTTAGAGATGTTTGATGACAGCAGCCACAATGACGAAATGGCCGGTGATAATATATGGGGAGCTACCCTGGATTATCAATCAGGCATCCAGTATTATATTATTGCCGAGGGGGAAAAGTCGGCCCAACTGTCTCCAACTCATGCTTCTTATGAATTCCATAAGGTAGAATAACAGAGATTAACAATTCCTTCCTGGACCTTAACCAATCCTTAGTGGTTTACTTTCGTTGGGACGCCTATTTTAGTGCAATCATTTTAAGAAAATAGAGCACCATGTACACCCATCAAAACATTACGATCATACTGGCCCTGATCCTTTCATTAGGAATCGCTTCCTGTAGCAGTCCTAAGAAATTGGCTGAATCAGGCGATTATGATGCAGCGATCCAACGGGCAGTCAATAAACTTGCCGGTAAGGACAAGAAAAAAGCCGACGATGTGCTTGCTTTAGAGCTTGCATTCGACAAAGCGAATAAATCCAGTATTCGGCAAATTGAAGAAATGAAGGCCGACGGAAGAGAACAGCTTTGGCCGTCCATTTTAAAAATCATTGATCAAATTGCCTATCGGCAGCAGTTGGTTGACCCACTGATCCCGCTTACATCTTACGATGGCTATCAGGCTGATTTCAAATTTATTCGAATTGAAGCAATCCGGCCGGAGGCTGTCGAAAAAACCACTGCCTATTATTATAACAGAGGCAGCGAATTGCTGGTCCTTGCCCGAAAAGGAAATAAAGGGGCTGCCCAGGATGCTTACCATTCATTCAATGATGCTCAGTATTATAATCCGCAGTACAAGGATGTAATGGAGCGCAAAGAAGAAGCCAGATATTTAGGTATTACGCATGTCGCCATTTCCTTTGAGAATCGGTCAAATATGTTTTTGCCAGATCGATTTGCACAAGATTTGTTGCAGGTATCTACCGGTGAACTCAATGAAACCTGGCGTAAATATTATACCAATCCATCTCCTGATGTGCCTTTGGATTTCACGGTTATCGTTCAGTTAGATCATATTGGCCTAAAGCCCGAATTTGTTCGTCAGCATGAATATCAGTTGGAGAAGGAAGTGGCTGATGGCTACCGGGTAAAAAAGGATCGGGATGGAAATGCGATCCTGGACTCATTAGGACAGGAAATCCGTATCCCTAAAATGATTACTGTCCAGGCAGACATATTAGAAGTGTATAAAAGCAAATCTGCCATGGTAGAAGGAAGTCTGGAATATTATAACAATCGAACAGGAAGTCTGATTGACATGCAGCGGATAGGAACAGAAGTAATATTTGAAAACACCTCCGCCATTTTCCGGGGTGATAAAAGAGCTCTGAATGATGATGTTTTAAACATCCTGGACAACAAGGCGCTGCCTTTTCCAAGTGATGGTGATCTGATACTCCAGGCCTCTGACAGACTCAGACCAATCATCTGCGATTTTATCCGGAATTTCCGGTGGTCCAGTTGATATTTATAGTTGAAAAGGACAAATAGAAGCCCGCCGACATCCGGCGGGCTTCTTTATTTATGGGAAAAGCAGAACCAGCATTTTTCAGCATACTTGATTACCTTTGCTGCTCATTTATGGAACGCGTAAAATATATAGATCTGGGAATGGCTGACTACCAGCAATCCTGGGATTTGCAAGGGCAGCTCCTTCGGGAGGCTATTGCCCAAAAGCAGCGGATTAACCAGGAACCGGACAAAGAATTGCCAAGACTTCATCACTTATTGTTTTGTGAGCATATGCCAGTCTATACGCTCGGAAAGAGTGGAAGCATGGATAATCTATTACTATCGGAGGCCGAACTTGCGGAAAAAGAAATTGCTTTTTACCCGATAAACAGGGGAGGTGATATTACGTTTCACGGACCTGGTCAGGTGGTTGGATACCCAATTTTTGACTTGGAAGGTTTCTATAGGGATGTGCATCGCTATGTTCGGATGATAGAGGAAATCGTTATCCAAATGTTGAAAGAATATGGTTTGGAAGGAACAAGAATAGATGGATATACCGGTGTATGGCTTAAAAATCCAAATCGTAAAATTTGTGCTATAGGGGTTCATATGAGCCGTTGGGTCAGTATGCATGGATTTGCTCTGAATGTCAATACAGATATGTCCTACTTTAATTATATTATTCCTTGTGGAATATCTGATAGCGATAAAAGCCTGACAAGTATGGAGGTAGAATTAAACAGGACGCTGGACTTGCAAGAGGTGAAATCGCACCTCAAATATTATTTCAAGGAGCTTTTTGGATTTGAATATCTAGGATTATGAAAAAAGACATCCCCATTATTAAAGTAGAGGATATTGCCATCGCAATAGCTCCCGGAGCAGAAACTGCAGATGTTTGGAATTCTTATATTATCAATATGAAGGGAAAAGCTATCCAGAATGTGTTGATAAACTCCAGAGGGTACGGAGAATTGAATGGAGAGGAAAAAACGACCACCATCCTCCGGCACTTTTTTGAAGAAATTGGTCCGAATCAGGCTGTCATGATCGAACCCATTATGGAGCAGCTCTTTGAGCTTACCAATGAGTATTGGATCAGTTTTACGCATGAAGGATTTATGTACGATAAGAAATTCATTTTTGTAAAGGGAAGCGTCGAAGCGCAATACTTTACAGCCATTCCCTATTTGGATCAAAAGGGGGTTATGATTAGATAAATATGAAACGGAAAGGAAAGAAAATTAGTGAATCTGCTACCATCATGTCTGAGATGGTTATGCCCAATGATACCAACCCCCTGCACAACCTCATGGGAGGGAATTTGATGCGATGGATGGATATTGCTGCCGGAATCTGTGCAGGCAGACATTGTGAGTCGTATGTAGTCACAGCATCGGTGGATCATGTCTCCTTCCAAAGACCTATCCCATTAGGAGATGTTATTACGATAAATGCCCGGGTTACCAGGGCATTTTCTACCTCTGTTGAGGTTTATGTTGAAGTCTTTGCAGATTCTATTAAAGGAGGAGATGCGAGGCGTTGTAATGATGCCTACTTTACGTTTGTAGGCGTAGATGAAAAATTACAACCCTGTCCGGTACCACCTGTTATTCCGCTTACTAAAGATGAGCAGGAAATGCATGATGGAGCACTCCGCAGACGAGAGCTGCGATTGATTTTAAGTGGCCGAATGAACCCAAAGGATGCAGGGGAAATTCGAACCTTATTTGCCTGATTTATCGGAACGTCCGCTGCGGTCAATAAAATTAGACCCGGCTTGTTGGGTGCCCATCATTAAAATATCCTGGATATTTACATATGGGGGCTGCGTTACCATAAACAGGATAGCATTGGCTACATCTGATGATTTTAAGGGAAGAAAATCCTCATATATGGCTGCCCTTTCTTTGTCCCCTTCAAAACGAACAAGTGCAAACTCGGTTTCCTCAACATGTCCCGGAGATACCTGACCCACCCGAATACCATATTTGTAGAGGTCTAAGCGCATGGATTTGGTAAGTGCATCCACCGCAAATTTGGTAGCACTATATACATTGCCATTAGGATAGACTTCCTTTCCGGCAGTGCTGCAAATATTGATAATCTGTCCCTGTTTCCGTTTAACCATCCCGGGAGTAACCGCTCTGGTGATATACAGCAGCCCTTTAATATTGGTATCGATCATGGTATTCCAATGGTCCATTTCACCAGAGTGGATGGGAGAAAACCCCATCGCTAATCCGGCATTATTAATCAGAATATCCACTTTTTTCCAACTGCCATTTAAGGACTTAAATGCGGCTTCAATGGCCTTTGGATCACGAACATCAAAATCGAGACTCAGGTAATTTCCCTCCGTAAATTCTTTTTCCAGTTTTTCCTGAAGCTTTAATAAACGCTGTTTACGCCTCCCGGTAAGGATAAGGCGGTATCCTTTTTCGGCAAATAGTTTGGCTGTTGCCTTCCCAATTCCGGAGCTTGCACCGGTGATCATTACAAGAGGTGTATCCATTGGACTTTCAGGGATAGGTGCAGGTGCTTTTTTGGAAATCCGAAAAGCTTCTTCATTTTCACTGGTTTTTAATTCCGGATTAATTCTGATAGCCTGCAAATAATAGCCTCTGGCATCAGCGAGCTGACCATTCTGATGAGCGATTAAGGCCAGGTCGTAATTAGCAAAAGGATGTTCCGGAAGGAATTCCAATGTTTTTTGAAAATGCTTTTTGGCTTTTTTTGCCTTGAATATCCGTTCCTGGTATAACAAGGCCAACTGGTAATGGGCATCTGCACGGTCCGGATCAAGTTTCAGCGCCTTCTTCAGAAGCTTTAATGCTTTTCCGGGTTCCTCCGGAAAATGCTTGGCAACAAGCATCCCCAATCGGTACTGGATATCCGGATAATCTTTATCGAGCGCGAGCGTTTTCTCATAGTTTTCCAATGCCATGTCATAATCTTCCTTCCATTCAGCTAATTCTCCCAATAAAAAGAAGGCACTTACATGCTCAGGATCAATTTGACAGACTTGTTCCAACTGTGCATAAGCTTCGGTTGCATCATCCTGGTGCTCCAATACAGATAAAGCATATCTAAACCGGGGTTCTGCGGCCTCCGGATACTTAGTGATAATATTCTTTAGACTGACCAGGCCTTCCTCAATCGCACCATCTAATATTTGAGTGGTTGCAATTTGAAGATCGGGCCTCCAATTTTCAATTTCCTTTTCCATCGATTCAAGTACAATAGATTCTTCGGGGTGATTAACTTCTAATTCAATAGGATCATCCTGATAAGATGTTTCAGGCATAGAACCAATGTCATCAACCTCTTCTGGTTCAGTTTCAGGTACTCCGTGACTGGCTTTTGAAAGCAAATCCATGCCAGGAATTTCTTCTAAATTAACAGGGGGAACGGCTTCGCTAGGCTCGTTTTCCCGGATAAGTTCTTCCGAGGAGGCGTTGATTAAATTAGCCAGTTCTCTTTTGGCAGGGAGCTCCAATTCCTTATAGCCATCCGGATTTCCCATCAGTTTGAAAACAGATTTATATTCATTGTTTACAAAATCCATCCATTTTTCATATTCCACATCTTTTAGCGCCCCCAGAAATTTGCCAATGTTGGAAGAAATATCATGAACAATTTCGAGCTTTACCTCAAAGGCATCTTGATCTTCTTCAGGAAGGCTTCGCTTCCATTTTCCCATATCCAGGAACTCTGTCTGCCAAAAATTCATGTACGGAATAATATCCTTCATCCGGTCAAAAAGGGTAGGCACTTCGGTAATGATTTCCAAATCATTATCTGGATACAACCCCGGAGAAATAACGACCAATAGATCCTTTTTTGGATGCCTGCTTTCCAGCGTCTGCCTGGCAGATTTCATTACAGAAACAGACTTCAGTGCGTTGTCGCTAATCAACCAGATTAGAAGCTGATCGGACTGAATTTGATCAGGCCAGTCTTCTTGTTCACTTGCATTAATTAAGGTGAACTGGTATGAAACGGCACTCAGGTCAGAAGCGATCTGCTGTGCCTGATGTTTTTGAGCTCTATGAAAGAGTACCTGGATATTTTTTGATGATATCATGTCTTTTTTCTCGGAGATGAAGTCTATTCTAATTCATCCAGAAATGCTTCAAAATCGGCTACAAAATCAGCATAAGCACTGGTAGCCGGACCAGAAAAACCGGTGTGAATTCGAAGGACTTCATTTGTTCTATTCAAAAATATAAGCGTTGGAAAAGAGAGGATATGATTTAGCATAGGCAAGGCCAATGCTGCCTCTTCCTTATTTGAATTTCCGGCGTGTAAAACCGGATAAGGCAAATCTAATTTTTCCTGATACCTGGCAATGGCAGCTCGTGCCAGAGTAGGATCCTGATACCGCTCAAAAGCAAGTCCGATAACTGCCAGATCCTTTTGAGGATGTTCTTCCAAATAAGACTTCAGGAAAAGGGTTTCATCACGACAATTCGGACACCAGGTACCCAGAATTTGAACGATTTTATACTTCCCGTCAAATTCCCGATCCGTTAGGCTGACAACCTGACCATTGGCATCTGGAAAACTAAAAGTAAAGGGCCCCGCTTCCGGTTTGAGGAAAGTTAGTGAATCCGGATCTGCTAATGTGGCATTTGGGTTCCGGCTTCCGGACCAGGTTGTTTGATAGTGTTTTCCAGAGCGGAAACTTCCAATAATCTGATCATCTGAAAGTACTTTACCTTCAAACAAAAAGGCATGCGCGCCATCAAAAACGGATAGCGAAAACCAATCATCCTGAATGGTGCCTTCCAGATATCTGTAGTCACCAGTTTCAGTAAGAAAGGTTCCGGTTAGTTTATTTCCGGTTTGCTGAAATTCTCCGATAGCAGGGTAGGGATCCTCTTCCGGAGAAAAGACTACTTCCCATTTGCCGCTGAGATCTGTAGCAGGCGTTTCAATTTGGTCGGTATAGCGGTTTGGTTCGCCATATTGGGCAACAAAAGGAATTTTATAATCTTCTTTGTATCGCACCACCCAATAACCATCTAATATATTTTCCCGGAATTGGGCCTGTATATAGGAATCATACACCGGAAAATCAATATATACGGTATCTATTGCAGTACGAATATTGCGGCCAAATCCAATATCAGGCACCGTAATACGCTCCGATCCATTGATTAATTCAATATGGAATTCTTTCTCATTATCATAAATAACTTCAAACTGAAAGGGTAGGGAGCCCTTTGGCATTTCCTTCCGATACCCTTCCTGGGAAACGATTGATCCCCCTGCTTTTTCGGGTGGCACAAAAGATAAAGGGTCTAATTGCAATACGCCTCTCCATATTCCGGGAGGGAGTGCTTCATAAGAATTTTCTACTACCACACAGCCATTTAGAGATAGTACGAATAATAGAAAAGAATAGAAAATTGATTTAAATGCCATGCCGAATTTCTACTTTGAATAATTATCGTCCCATTCTTTTACAGCTGGATCTCCCAATTTGTTTTCGCTTTTGGCAACGATCATTGCTACAGTGGCATCGCCTGTCACATTAACGACTGTTCTGCACATATCCAAGGGACGGTCAATAGCGAAAATAAGGGCTAATCCTGCTTCCGGAATACCTGCCTGGCCCAACACAATAACAAGCATCACCAAGCCGGCACTGGGGACCGCAGCAGAACCAATTGAGGCCAGCGTCGCCGTAATAATAATGCCCAACTGCGCATAAAGCGAAAGATCTATATTAAAAGCCTGAGCAATGAAGACAGCCGCAACTGCCTGGTATAAACTCGTGCCATCCATATTGATGGTCGCACCAATTGGAAGGACGAAACTCGCTACCTCTTCATCTACCCCGAGATGTTCTTCGACGCGCTCCATGGTAACCGGCAGGGTTGCTGCACTCGAGCTGGTAGAAAATGCCAATAATTGCGCCGGAGCAATACCCTTGAAGAAAAAGCCATAACCTTTGCCGGTAAACAATTTTACAACCAAAGGATACACACCAAATATTAAAATGGCTAATCCGGCAATTACAGTTGCTCCGTACCCTAACAGAGCCAGAAAGATATCCCCACTGGGAGACTCCACGATCAATTTGGCCAGCAGAGCAAACACACCAATTGGAGCTGCTAACATGATGAGATCTATTAATTTGAGTATGACCTCATTTAAACTGTCAAAGAAATTTTTGACCGGTCTTCGTTTTTCTTCCGGGATAAGGATTAAGCCAATCCCAAAAAAGATAACGAAGAAAATGACCTGGAGCATGTTTTTATTATCAGCCGTTGCAGCAAAAATATTGGATGGCACTAAATCAACCAGCGCCTGCAAGGGGCCCTGATCTTTGGCCGCTCCAGCTTGTTCGATTTTGCTTTGGGCATCTCCGCTATAAGCTTCCAGAAGCTCGATCCTTGTTTCTTCTTTGATTAGGTTTCCGGGTTTTACAATATTTACCAATAATAGACCAAGTGAAACAGCCAAAACCGTAGAGAGCAAATAAAAACTTAAGGTTTTTCCACCCATTTTGGAGAGCTTGGAAATATCCTCCAAGTCGGAAACGCCCTTGATAAGGGATGCGATGATCAGGGGCACCGCTATCAGTTTCAGGCTATTGACGAATATAGTGCCGAAGGGTGCTATCCAGTCAACCACAAATTTATTCATACCAAATTTGGCAGCCACTAAACCAAACAGGGCTCCTCCAGCCATGCCAATAAGTATCTTCCAATGCAGTGCAAGTTTTTTCATGGTTCAATATTTTTTAGCTGATAGCCGTTCAAAAAAGCTTTGGTGTTCATTCGTTTTCTTCCTTCCAATTGTAATTCTAAAACATCTAATTGGCCATCAGTTGTGGCAAATCTAAGATACTCTTTATTGTCTGAAATAAGCTGCCCCGGAGGCTTACCCGAATCTGCCGCATGAATTGCTGCCTGGTAGATTTTCATTTGTAACCCTTCCACCTCGGTCCAGGCTGTCGGGTAGGGGCTAAGTCCTCGAATAAAGTTATATACCTGCTGGCTGGATTGTTGGAAATTGATCTCACAGTCCTCCCGGAAGATCTTTGGTGCTTTGCAAACCAGCTTATCATCTTGAGGCTGAAGCGAATAGGTGCCATTTTCAATCAGACGAACACTTTTTAAAACTGTTTCGGCTCCGAGTTGCATGAGCCTGTCATGCAATTCACCTGCTGTTTCATTCGGATAAATAGGCAGCGATTCCTGTAAGAGTAAATCTCCGGTATCAATTTCATGTTGCAAAAAGAATGTTGTAACACCGGTTTCTGTTTCACCTTCCATGATGGCCCAGTTTATGGGTGCTGCTCCCCGGTATTTTGGGAGCAGGGAGGCATGGAGATTTATAGTACCAATCGGTGGCATATTCCAAACAACTTCCGGCAACATCCGAAAAGCAACCACCACCTGAAGGTCGGCTTTAAGTGATTGGAGTTCTTGTAAAAAGTCAGGCGCTTTTAGCTTCTCTGGTTGCAGGATACGCAAGTTTTTTTCGCGGGCATATTTTTTGACAGCCGATTCAATCAGCTTGTTTTTTCCACGTCCGCCGAATTTATCTGTTGCAGTAATTACCCCTACAACATCGTACCCGTTTTCGACAAGTGTGGCCAGTGCAGGAACGGCAAAATCTGGTGTTCCCATAAAAACAATACGCATGGAGCAGGCAAATTTTTTAAGTGAAAATGCTATCGGTTAAGATAGGCAGACTTTTAAATTCAGCAAGACTCACTCCCTTTTTATTTGCTGGCTTCTGCGAATGTACTATCAGCTAACCAGTACTTTTTCTTAATTTAGGGACAACTTGTAGCGGACAATAAATCCAAAATCAAATTTTCGGAATTCTATGAAAGACACCGGCACCCTTGAGTCAACCGACCTTGGTCAACTATTTTTTCGCGATTGGGCTATTCCTAAACCAAAGGCCATTCTCCTTCAATTGCACGGACTTGGGGAGCATTCAGGCAGGTATCAGCATGTGGCATCATATTTCAACCAAAAGGGTTTCTTTTTTCGGGCAATTGACTGGCCGGGACATGGAAAGACAGAGGGCTTAAGAGGGCATGCCGAAGGGATAGACCAACTGATGCACATCGTTCGCTATTTTGTTCAAAAAACCCGTACCGAATATCCAGGTATTCCCTTATTTCTGTACGGACATAGCATGGGAGGGAATTTAGGGCTGTATTACACCCTTCAACCCGATCCGGGAATAAACGGTGCGATTTTTACCGGTCCCTGGATTCAATTGGCCTTCAAACCAAGTCCACTGCTTGTTTTTGCCGGCAAAGTTGTCGGACGATTTTTGCCCAAATTTACCCAGGCTTCCAACCTGGATGTAAGCTATTTATCCCGCGACCCAAAGGTCGTGGATGCGTATGTGAATGACCCTTTGGTCCATGATCAAATTTCTGCCGGTTTAGGTTTAGCTATTTTAAAATCAGCTGATTATCTGGACCATTTTGCGGGAACGCTCACTGTACCTGTTCTGATCATGCATGGCTCTGGCGATAAAATAACTTCTGAACCGGCCAGTCGGGCATTCTGTGAAAGAGTAAACGGACCCATTTCCTTCAAGTCTTGGGATGGGTTTTACCATGAAATTCATAATGAACCGGAGAAAATGGAGGTATTTGACTTCATGAATCACTGGATAAAAACCAAAATGGGATAAAATGAAATATGGAATTTACTTTCCTCTGGGAATCATTGCGCTTTTGTTTCTGGGCAGTGCATGTAAAAAAGAGGACATTATAGATCCAATCCCCAGCCTCACCGCCGCAGAGCAGGTGCGGGTGGATGAATTAGACAAGGTGCTTGTTCCGATTGATGGTTCAAATCCCGATGCGCCATTTACTGACCTGGACAGCCTGGCTTTCCTGGGAGACGCCTATATTGTCGGGATGGGGGAAGCAACTCACGGCACGAGCGATTTTTTCCAAATGAAGGATCGGCTTTTTCGCTATTTAGTAGAGAACCACGGTTTTAAACTTTTTGCTTTTGAAGCTGATTTCGCTGAATCCCTGTTTTTTGAGGCATATGTACTCGGTGCTGAAGGCAATTTATCGGAATTGATGACCGAAAAAATGCATTTCTGGACCTGGCAAACTCAGGAAGTTTTAGAATTGCTAAACTGGATGCGCACATATAATGAAGGAAAATCTCCAGAAGAACAGATCCATTATTTTGGCATTGATTGCCAGATTCCAATTTACAATGTTGACATGTTGATTGAAAAAATGGAGCTCTTTGATCCCGTCTTTGCAGACTCCATAAGCCAGCGAATGACAGTCATTAGAGTGTTGCCGGAGCTTTCCGGTTTGAGTGCAGATGATTGGATTACTCAAACAGAAAATGTAACCTGGCTAAAATCGGAGATTGAATCCCGTGCGGCTGTTATTGAAGCTGCCAGTTCTGCCAGTGAATTAGAGCTAATCAGACGGCTGGCCAGGGTCGTGGAGCAATGTGTAGATGTACAGCATTCTTATGCCATTCCTTCCGGCGGAAATCCACGGGATGAATACATGGCTGAGAATACAATATGGCTTGCCGATTACCTTGGTTCGGAAACCAAAACGGCAGTATGGGCGCATAATCTGCACGTCAATAATAACAGCAACTGGACTACCCTGGGATCAGAATTGCGATCCACGATGGGCAGTGACTACCAAATAGTTGGATTTGCCTTTTCACAAGGTTGGTTCCGGGCGGTCCAATATAATAAGGGCTTAAAATCCCATTTTATCAGCCAGGAGCCACTTACCGGATCATATAATAAATTATTTCACCATGCAGCAGCTGAAAACTTTTACCTGCGCATGGCAGATTTGGAACCAAATGCAGACTGGCAATCCTGGATGGCCGGTTCACCTAAATTTTTAAATATTGGGTCTGTTTATGATGGTAATACGATTTCCTATTACTCTCCAACAAATTTGGGGCTGTATTATGATGTGATTATCTATTTTGATTCTACTGACTTTGCTAAAGAACTTTAAGAACACAAATAAAATACCTCGTCATGAACAACATTTTATCTCCTACCGGATTTGGACTGGCGCTCCTTTGCTTTCTGTTTACCTTTTGTGAGGTAAAATGTAGTGGTGATACCGTAATGAAGATTTCAGGTATCAACATGGCGTTTGGTACAGAACCGACACCTGCGGGTATTTTGGCAAACGAAGAGCTTGATATGGATGGCGATTCAGATATTGCCGGCGAGTCTTCGGGTGACATGAACATTTATGCCCTCATTGCCTTCCTGGCAGCACTTAGCGGATTGGTTTTCTTTTTCCTGTTTCAAGGAAAAATGTACGCCCTGATTGGCACCACTGCCGGCTTATTGGCTTTTCTCTGTCTGCTCATCCTCCAGTTTAATTTGGGAAATGACATGGATGCAGAAACAAAGGAAATGGTTGTTCTTCAATTTAAGATTCCCTATTGGATTGCACTACTCAGTACCCTGGCAGTAGGGGTGTTGAATGGAAGTAAGCTGCGTAAATAGCGTTGTAGCTTTTTTCGCGAAAGCGTAGCCAATAATCTATTTAATATTTTAGCTTCGCATTCTACTCACAAAATTAGAAACGATGGATGCAGCAAAATTTATCAAAGACCTTCCAAACAAGGTAAATAAATCAGTCATTGAGGGAATGGAAACTAATTTCCAGTTTGATATCTCCGGTGATACCGGCGGACAATTTACAGTTGAGCTTACAGACGGAAACGTATTGGTTCATGATGGATTTGTCGGAAATGCAGAATGTACTGTTAAGGCTTCCGATGAAAATCTGGGAAAATTACTGAGCGGTGAACTCAATCCGATGATGGCTGTCATGACCGGGAAGGTGAAGATCAGTAACCCGGGCGTTATGCTAAAATACGCAAAGGTATTGGGCTTAATGTAAGACGATTTAGGGTCGTTTGACCGACTCAATAATATACAGTGGCCTTTGTTTCATTTCCTGGTAAATATTTGAAAGATAGATACTCATTATGTACAAATTGAGGCAGGTAATCGCAAAGAAGATAGAAATTAGCACAACCAAAAAAGTCCAGCCGGAGATGGTTTCGTGGTAATTGCCTAAAAGGTCAATTTGTGTAAAGCGAACTTTCAAGGCATTGACAACAACCAGAATTAAGAAGCCAAAAGAGAGTAAAAAAATCCAGAGTAACAGGCTTCGCAGAAAAGTGGTATAAGAGCTGATAGCCAGTAAGGATGTTCGAAATTGCTCTCCAAATGACTGTTGATGTTCTCGTTCCAGGGGCACCGCAACTTCCAAATAAGAAGTTGGAAAACCAACTATCGAGTATATGGCCTTCATATACCGCAAATTTTCGCGTAATCTAAGCAGCGAATTTAGGGCTCTTCTGGAGATAATGCGGGTATCATGTGCCCGGTCATCAAATTTCAATTGACTGTATCTTCTTAAAACCCAATAGAAGAGCGCATAGAAGCCTTTTAGAATCCAGGATGATTTCCGATAATTTGCTTTTAAATAAACGATGTCAAAACCCTCTTGTGCTTTTTGATAAAGCTGATTGATCAATTCCGGCTGGTCTCTGAATCCCTGTTCAAAAATGACGGTGTAATCCCCATTTGCCCGGTCCAGACCGGCGAGGATAGCATGGTTTGGAATAGTAGGAGAGGAAAGGTTTAACAAATACACATGCTTTCGAATTTCGGAAGGCAATTGTTCCTCCAGGAGCTCAAATCCACGTTGGTGGGTATTGTTAACCAACAGGAATTCGTAATCGCTAAAGGATTGCTCCATTGACTTGTTTAATGCCAACAGCGTTTGTGGAATTTCCCTGATTTCGGCAGGATCATTTAGGACCAGGATGACGGAAAGAAAGGTCTTATTCATTGGTTGCCAAATTAATCATTACAGCATACCTTTCAAACAGCTTACCAGCTAAGTTTTTAGAAACAGACCGATTGGAGCGTTTTAGTTGGGTTTTGTGGCTAAATAACTGGAAAAAACATATATTTTGGAGCCTGAATATTTTTGTATTTTTATTGATCATACGACAAAAAACATACATTTTTAATATATTCGAGCTTGGATAATTTAAATTTAAATTGTTGATTAACAGTAAAATATAGGCTTCAGTTTCCAAAATTACGAGAAGACTTCGAAAAATAGCCCCAGGCTGTTTGTTCTGATATATGCCCAAAACATTTCCATTTTATAAACAGCATGATGCAATGGATTGCGGTGCTACCTGTCTCAGAATGGTAGCGCGGCACTATGGGCGATTTTATTCTCTCGAATACCTGCGTCAGCTCACACACCAGCGAAAAGAAGGTGTAAGCCTGTTGGAAATTAGTGATGCCGCCGATCATATCGGATTGCACACGTTGGCAGCAAAGGTCAGTTTTGATCGACTGCGAAAAATGGTTCCATTGCCTTCCATTGTGCATTGGCGGCAAAACCACTATGTTGTACTGTATGATATTACAGATAAGTTTGTAGCTATTGCCGATCCGTCGATTGGTTTACTCCGATTGAGCAAAGAAGAATTCCTGGACGGCTGGATCAGTACCATGGAAGATGGCGAATCAGTAGGGGTGGTTTTAATGCTGGAACCAACGCCTGATTTTTTCCAAAAAGAAGGCGATAAAACAAACAAGGGCGGTTTCGGGTATATCTATCAATACCTCAGTAATTACAGAGGCCTGATTTTTCAATTGGCATTGGGTGTTTTACTCTCTGCCATTTTACTCGTCATCTTTCCATTCCTGATACAGGCCCTTGTTGATGAGGGAATAAGTAGTCAGGATTTTAATTTCGTCCTGCTCATTCTGCTCGCCTGGCTCATGTTATTTGGCAGCCAAATGCTTATTGAGCACATTCGGGGATGGATTTTACTTCATTTAGGTGTTCGAGTCAATATCAACCTCATCTCCGACTTTCTGATAAAGGTTTTAAAGCTTCCTATCCGGTTTTTTGACCAGCGCATGACTTCCGATCTACTAAATCGGATTTATGATAATGAGCGGGTAGAACGACTCTTAACAACCAATTCTTTGTTTACGGCATTTTCTGCTGTCAGTATTGTGTTGCTTGGCGGACTATTGCTCTATTTTGATCTAACAATTTTTCTCATCTTTTTAATTGGTACCGGCGTTTATCTTGCCTGGGTACTCCGGTTTATGAAAGCTCGGAAAGAGCTGGATTACAAACGTTTTGATCAGGCCGCGGAGAATCAAATCAAGTTGGTAGAAATGATCAACGGCATGCAGGAGATCAAACTCCATAATGCCGAAACTCAGAAACGGTGGGAATGGGAGCGCACAGAAGCAAAACTATTCCGTGTCGGCATGAATTACCTCGCAGTAAACCAACGCCAACGTCTGGGTGCCCAGATCATTACGGAAGTCAAAAACATCCTGATTACCATTTTTGCTGCTCGTGCAGTCATTCAGGGCCAAATGTCTTTAGGATCCCTGCTGGCTGTTCAGTACATAATCGGACAATTAAATCCGCCGGTTAATCAGTTGGTTGAATTTTTTCGTGCCACCCAGGATGCCAAGATCAGCCTGGAGCGAATGAATGAGGTCCATTTGAGGGAGAATGAAGAAAATCCGGAACGCGCCATCAGTATATTGCCGGAAAACGGCGATATCCGAATGGAAGGCGTGACCTATAAATATGGAGGAGAAGGAACACCACCGGTACTTTCTAATCTTTCGCTCGAAATTCCGCGAGGTAAAACAACAGCCATAGTAGGATCCAGCGGAAGCGGAAAAACGACCTTACTTAAATTGCTACTCAATATTTATCCACCTACATCGGGAAGCATTAAGTTAGGAGATATTAATATTAGCAATTTCCACAGCCGGCTGTGGCGGGAAAAATGTGGAGCGGTCTTACAGGATGGGTATGTTTTTTCAGATTCCATTGCCCGGAATATTGCATTAGGCGACGAAATCATAGATGATCACCGCCTGGTATTGGCTGCAAAGGTAGCCCATATTCAGTCCTTCATAGAAACTTTGCCCTTGGGCTACCATACCAAAATCGGTGCGGAAGGTGTTGGGCTGAGCCAGGGACAGCGACAGCGAATTTTGATTGCCCGAGCCGTTTATAAAAATCCGGATTACCTATTCTTTGACGAAGCAACCAATGCCCTGGATTCACAAAATGAGGCAATCATTATCCAGAATATTCGGGAATTCTTCAAAGGCCGTACAGTCGTTATGGTGGCACACCGACTAAGTACGGTGCGACATGCCGATCATATTATTGTGTTGGGCGATGGCCGGGTAGTAGAGCAGGGCAATCACGATCAACTCAATATGCGTAAAGGCGTTTATTTCCATTTGTTACAGAATCAGTTGTAGGGTATGGCGGAAAAATATCAGATACGAAGTGAAGAAGTTCAGGAAATTTTGGGAACTCCCCCTTCCTGGATTGTTCGCTGGGGCACCTCGGTAGCCCTGATCTGTTTATTTGTCCTCGTCTTTTTAAGTTGGATTTTCAAATATCCCGAGAAAGTAGTTTCAGAAGTAACGCTTACAACCTTGCGTCCGCCTGTATCGCTGATCGCCCAGGCAGATGGTTATATCGCTCAGATTATGGTTGAAGATGGCGATACCGTGAAACGGGAAGAAGTATTGGCTGTGATATCCAATACTGCCCGTTATGATGACATCCTTAAATTGGAGTCTGATATACAACAGTTGCAAGGGTTTGACCAGGAGGCACTTCTGAGTTATATACCGGATAAATCCCTGCGTTTAGGAGACCTCCATGCCGACTATTCCGCCTTTATCCAACTCTTTCAGGATTTCTCATTTGATAAGAGCGACGACTATGACGAGGAAAGCACACAGACCCTTAACCGTCAAATAACAGCATTACGATCCAGTATTTCCATTTTGACGCGCCAATTAGAATCTGCAAAAGAATCAAAGGCACTGGCTGAACAACAGTATAGCGTCAATCAAAATCTGTACGATGGAAATAACGAGACCCTTGAACTGCTACAACAAAGTCGGGATGATCTGATTGATAAGGAGCAGGAAATAATCAGCCTGGAACGCGAAATCAGTGTTAAAAAACAAGAGATAGCCAACCTCAATATGCAAATATTGGCTATCCAGCAGGGCTCTAAATCCGGGAATCTAAATAAATTCAGACAGTTTCAAACGAGCCTTAACACCCTGGATAGCCGGATTCAAAGCTGGAAACAGAAGTATATCCTGTATGCGCCCACAGAAGGAGTAGCCTCCTTTTACAATTTCCGAACGGAACAGCAATATGTGCGCCGGGGAGACGAGGTAATGGCCATTGTCCCTTTCCAGGATGGAAATCAATTCCTGGGGGAAGTAATGTTACCCGTTACAGGCTCTGGTAAAGTAGAAAAGGGACAACGTGTCATCATAAAGTTTGACAGTTATCCCTTTCAAGAGTTTGGATTTGTGGAAGGTCGGGTTGAAAGTAAAGCCCTTCTGCCACAGAATAATACATATTTTGTTAAAGTCAGCCTACCTAATGGTTTGATTACCAGCTTCGGTAACGAATTGACCTTTCGGCAACAGATGATCGGAAAAGCGGAGATTATTACCGCCGATAAGCGCTTTATCGAACGGGCCCTCCAATGGTTTTCCAGTTTATAGCAGCACCTTAAAGGTGAATAACCTCATCGTAAGCTGCTGCAGCCGCTTCCATAATAGCTTCGCTCATCGTAGGATGCGGGTGAATTGATTTAACAATTTCATGTCCGGTTGTTTCCAACTTACGGGCAACAACTACTTCAGCAATCATCTCAGTTACATTGGCACCGATAAAGTGCGCGCCCAGGAATTCTCCATATTTGGCATCAAAGATCAATTTCACAAAGCCTTCCGGTACCCCTGCAGCTTTTGCTTTTCCGGATGCAGAGAAAGGAAACTTGCCAACTTTTAGCTCATACCCGGCATCTCGGGCAGCCTGCTCTGTCATACCAACTGAAGCGACCTCAGGGGCACAATAGGTGCAAGATGGGATATTGCTGTAATCAATTGGCTCCGGACTCATACCGGCAATCTTCTCAACACAGACAATACCTTCAGCACTTGCTACATGTGCTAATGCCGGACCAGGCACGATATCTCCAATGGCATAAATACCGGGCACATTTGTTTGATAAAACGAATCAACCAGCACCATGCCCCGATCAGTTTTAATGCCTAATTCTTCCAGTCCGATATTTTCGGTGTTTGGGCTTACTCCTGCAGCAGACAGAACTACATCACATTTGATCTCTTCTTCTTTTCCGTCTTTCCGGTTTTTAACCTTTACGGTACATCCTCTTCCGCTGGTATCAACTGATTCAACTGAAGAATTGGCCATAATGGTCATACCTTTTTTCTTGTAGATTTTACCCAGTTCTTTGGAAATATCGGCATCTTCCCGAGGCACTAAACCTTGCTCCATAAACTCTACAATAGTTACTTCCGTGCCGATAGAGTGGTAGAAGTAGGCAAATTCAACTCCGATTGCACCTGCACCAACTACAACCATTTTCTTTGGTTGTTTTTCCAGGCTCATGGCTTTGCGATACTCGATAATCTTTTTCCCATCGATGGGAAGATTTGGAAGTGCTTTTGCACGTCCACCTGTAGCCAGAATAATGGACTCGGCACTATACTCTGTGCGTTTGCCTTCCTCAGCAATGACTTCTACTTTTTTGCCACGCAGCAATTTACCGTTCCCATTGATAATGGTGATTTTATTTTTACGCATCAGAAAACTGACACCTTTGCTCATCCCGTCCGCCACATTTCGGCTCCGGCCGATCATTTTATCAAAATCGGCTTTTGCATTACCAACAGTGATACCATAATCATCCGCATGATTGATATAGTCAAAAACCTGTGCACTTTTTAGCAGTGCTTTTGTTGGAATACACCCCCAGTTTAAGCAAATACCGCCAAGAGATTCCCGTTCTACTACGGCAACTTTTTTCCCTAATTGGGATGCCCGAATTGCAGCTACGTAGCCACCAGGTCCACTACCAATGATTATTATATCAAAGTTCATAAGAGCCATTTACAATTTCAAGTAATAAAAAAATGTTCTCTGAGTAAAAACTGGCGCAAATATAAAAAGTTGTTGGCACAAACAGGTAATCCTAAAAAAAGCGAAGTTCCTACACCCGAAGGAGCAGGAACTTGCTAACTTACTGATACTCAATAAATCTTTATATACTGATCGAAGTACTGATTTATAAACCAGTATTCAAGTGATAAATTGCCATGCTTGTTTTGAAAAGGATTGTACCCTGGGGAGGGAATGAATTCCGCTATCCTAATTTCCGTGTCTAAGCCGAAGGTAAAAAAACAACCCGATCAAACAAAGAAAAGATAGGGAGTTTATTCTTTAGTAGATTGAAAAACTACCCTCAGCAGGCCCTCGCCTCCCATTTTAATGCCATCAATCATCATATAAAATCCGGTTGCAAGTTCTGCCTGTTCTCCTAAAATAAAATTGGGTGCATACTGCTGAATAGCTTGTGCGTACTGACTGAAAATAATCGGATCGGCTTCCAATGTTGATAATTCAATAAAACAGGCTGCCGCAGCTGATATCCAAAAGGCATCCGGTTGAGTAGGAGGAAGATCCTGGAGGGTGAATCGAAACTCCTGTTTAATCGCATCGCAACCTGTTTGATAAATTTCTACCTCCAGACCACTTTGCAACCTGATCTGTTCATTGCCTTCCTGGCCTTCCTGTAAAAATGAATGACTAACAACACCAGCCATTTCATCCGAAAAAATGGGTTTTGGTTTCCCATAGCGACAAGCGTCGTCACTTGAATTGGAGCATTGCCACAGACTTGTTGAAAGCAGGCAAATAAAGAATAAATGTTTCAACATTAGTTATACGGTTAAACAAAGATTGATACTTAGTGTTTCTAATCCGAATATTCTATTTCACTGAGACAAACTTACAGCAATTCCGATGAAAACTAAGGAAGGAATAAATGGAATGCTTGCCACTGGCAACACAAAAGAAATAATAAACGGAGTTAAGATAACAGATATAGAACCCATGATCCAGTCACCCCTCCGCCCGGATGCATTTGATCTATCAGATGCTCAGAAAATGAAACGCATCGCCGGCCATTTTCGGGAGATCATGGAGATTCTGGGATTAGACATGACAGACGACAGCCTGCAAGACACACCAAAGCGCGTCGCTAAAATGTATGTGCAGGAAATTTTTTCGGGCCTGAATCCGGCAAATAGCCCGCAGATTACTTCCTTTGAAAACAAGTACCAATACCGCAATATGTTGATTGAACGCAATATCCGCGTGCAATCCACTTGTGAGCACCATTTTCTGCCCATTCAGGGCGTAGCACATATTGCCTATTTTTCTTCCGGTAAAGTGATTGGCCTATCTAAACTTAATCGCATTGTAGAATTTTACGCGCGAAGACCCCAACTGCAGGAACGACTAACCATCCAAATTTCCAAAGCATTGCAGGAAATTCTGGACACGCAGGACGTAGCAGTTTATATCGATGCCAAACACCTGTGCGTAGAAGCACGTGGGGTAGAACACCAGGGTTGTTCAACCATTACTTCAGATTTTGGAGGAAGGTTTTTGAATGAATCGGTTAAATCCGAGTTTTTAAACGCTATTTCCAGAATTTAAAAAGTAGAAAAGCCTTAGCTTTGGGCTATAACAGGCAAATAAAACTTTGTCTGATTACCTAACTAAACCAGACCGAAATTATTTTTTCGGCGAATAAAATCAAAGCATGACTACCAACCTAGCTGTTGCTTCAGAAGAATTGGTGCACCAATTTATGAAGCAACTTATCAAACGTAATCCTGGCCAAACCGAATTTCATCAGGCTGTTCAGGAGTTTGCGGAAGTAATCATTCCTTTTATCCAGGAAAATCCTAAATACCAGGGTTATAAACTGATGGAACGGCTCACCGAGCCTGATCGGGCTATTAGCTTTCGGGTATGTTGGATGGACGATAAAGGCGAAATACAGGTTAACCGGGGTTATCGGGTACAATTTAATAATGCGATTGGCCCCTATAAAGGCGGACTGCGTTTTCATCCCACCGTTAATATCAGCATCCTGAAGTTTTTGGGCTTTGAGCAGATCTTCAAAAACAGCCTCACCACACTGCCTATGGGTGGTGGTAAAGGTGGTTCGGATTTTGATCCCAAGGGTAAGTCCGATCGGGAAGTAATGGCCTTCTGCCAGGCTTTCATGACCGAGTTATACCGACATATTGGTCCGGATACCGATGTGCCCGCCGGCGATATTGGTGTAGGCGGACGGGAAGTAGGTTACATGTTTGGGATGTACAAAAAATTGCGCAATGAGCATACCGGTGTATTAACCGGTAAAGGATTTCCTTTCGGCGGAAGCCGGCTCCGACCAGAAGCCACCGGGTATGGCAATGTGTATTTCATGCAAAATATGCTTGCTACGAAAGGGGATTCTATAAATGGCAAAACCTGCGTGGTTTCAGGTTCTGGCAATGTAGCGCAGTTTACAGTTGAAAAATTAATTGAACTGGGTGGTAAAGTGATCACCATGTCCGACTCCTCCGGTATGATCATCGATAAAGATGGTATTGATACTGAAAAATTGGAGTGGATCATGGAGTTAAAGAATGTACGCCGGGGCAGAATTAAGGAGTACGCAGATAAATTTGGCGCAGAATACATTGAAAAGGGCGAACCCTGGAGCATTCCTTGTGACTTAGCTTTCCCAAGTGCGACTCAAAATGAAATCACCGAAAAGGAAGCCAAGATGTTGGTAAACAATGGGGTGATTGGTGTAGGAGAAGGCGCAAATATGCCTACGGATGTAGATGGCGTGCGGGTTTTTCTGAATGCGCGGATTTTGTATTCACCCGGAAAAGTTTCCAATGCTGGTGGTGTAGCTACCTCCGGACTGGAAATGAGCCAAAATAGTTTGCGGATTTCCTGGGACAGAGCCGAGGTGGATTCCCGCCTCAAAGAAATTATGAAAGACATCCATGAGCAGTGTGTTTCTTACGGAAAAGGATCAGACGGTTATGTGGATTATGTTAAGGGTGCAAACATCGGTGGATTTGTTCGGGTAGCTGATGCACTGATTGCACAGGGTATCGTGTAATCTATCCAGGGATTTTTTCTAAATTTGTGGCCCTGACCATCATCTGATAAATAATTGTTTCTAATGGATAGAGAATTAACCTTGCGCGACGCCCTACGGGAAGCCATGTCTGAAGAGATGCGGCGTGACGAATCTGTCTTTTTGATGGGCGAAGAGGTAGCTGAATACAACGGTGCTTACAAAGTAAGTAAGGGCATGTTGGATGAATTTGGTCCGAAGCGGGTCATTGATACTCCGATTGCAGAACTGGGATTTGCAGGTATCGGCGTTGGTGCAGCCATGAACGGACTTCGTCCGATTGTGGAGTTTATGACCTGGAATTTTGCAGTTTTAGCCTTTGACCAGATTGTAAACAATGCCGCCAAAACAGTTTCCCAGTCTGCCGGCCAGTTCCGGTGTCCTATCGTTTTTCGCGGACCATCAGGTGCGGCCGGGCAATTGGCTCAACAGCACTCCCAAACCTTCGAAAGCTGGTTAGGGAATACCCCTGGTCTAAAGGTGATTTCCTGTATAGACCCGAAGGATGCCAAAGGACTTATGAAAGCAGCAATCCGCGATGAGGATCCTGTTTGTGTGATGGAGTCTGAGATTCTATACGGACATAAAGGCCTGGTTCCGGAAGGAGAGTATCTGGTAGAAATTGGGAAAGCTGCCGTTCGCCGCAGTGGTACCGATGTAACCCTGGTCTCTTTCAACAAAATGGTACTGGAGTGTCTGGCGGCTGCAGAAGAATTAGAAAAAGAAGGCATCTCTGCCGAAGTAATCGACCTGCGTACGATTCGTCCGATGGATCATCAGGCAATCATTGACTCAGTCAAAAAAACAAACCGTCTGGTTGTTGTAGATGAATCCTGGCCGTTTGCCGGTATTTCTGCTGAGGTTACCTATATCACCCAAAAATATGCTTTTGATTATCTGGATGCCCCGATTATTCGGGTAAACAGTCCGGATGTGGCTATGGCTTATGCACCTACACTGGTGGATGCTTTCATGCCAAATCCGACAAAAATCATTAAAGCGGTAAAAGAAGTGATGTATATGAAAGCGTAGGTTTTCTACAATTTTAAAAGTTTTAAAAAGGGGGAGAGCGATAGTTCTCCCCCTTTTTTCGTTTGGGTGGCTAACAGAATTTCCAGCTATTGAACGCAGCCACAAAAAAGTAAGAAAGCCAATCAGTCTTTTTTTACTACATTTGGTCGGAGCCAAACAACACGCTATGTCCTTTTTAATCGATCTCAGTAGAGGTGCCTTGGGTATCGCCGTTTTAATCCTCATTTGCTATTTGCTTAGCACTGATCGAAAAGCCATCAATTGGCGCTTGGTGAGTGTCGGACTGGTACTTCAAATTGTCCTGGCCTTGTTGATCCTGAAGGTGCCCTTTATCAGTGGCGTCTTTGATGGTATCGCAAAGGGTTTTGTGGTGCTGCTTGGCTTTACAGAATCGGGCGCCAAGTTCTTATTTGGCTCCTTGGTTGACAGCCAGAGCATCGGTGCGACCTTTGCCTTTCGGATTCTGCCTACAATCGTTTTCTTCTCTGCTATCACAGCGATCCTTTACTATTTTGGAATTCTTCAGGTCATTATCAAAGCTGCTGCCTGGGTGATGAGTCGCTCCATGGGCCTGACCGGGCCGGAGAGTCTGGCTGCTGCTGCGAATGTCTTTATCGGCCAAACTGAAGCCCCACTGGTTGTAAAACCTTATCTGGAAAATATGTCGCGCTCCGAAATCCTCTGCCTGATGACAGGTGGTATGGCCACTATTGCCGGCGGAGTATTTGCAGCATTTATAGAATTCCTGGGTGGAGACAGCGCCGAATCCCAAGCCTTCTTTGCCAAACATTTATTGACGGCTTCCATCATTTCAGCGCCTGCCGCAATTCTGGCTGCCAAGATGCTCTTCCCGGAAACGGAAAAAGAAATTGGAAAAGACGAACTGCAAATGAGTGGCGATGTGGGAAATAACCTACTGGATGCCATTTCAAAAGGGACCACAGACGGACTAAAACTCGCGATCAATGTAGGCGCGATGTTGCTGGTCTTTATTTCAGTAGTTTATATGGCTAACCAAATGCTGATTTATGGCCCGGGTGAATGGTTTAACCTCAATGAGCCAATCATTGCTGCCACAGACGGCCGCTTTCAGGGGCTAAGCTTTACATACATTCTTGGCTTGATCTTTGCGCCTTTCGCCTGGTTAATCGGTACCCCCGGAGACGACATCCTCATTATGGGGCAGTTGCTCGGACAAAAAACAGTGATCAATGAATTTGTGGCTTACGCCGAATTCCAAAACTTCCGGAACCTGGGCATTGTGCTGCAACCAAAAACCATGATTATTGCCACCTATGCCCTTTGCGGATTTGCCAATTTTGCCTCTATTGGCATCCAGATTGGCGGAATCAGTGCGCTGGCACCGGGACAACGGAAAAACCTGACTGAATTAGGTATTAAAGCCCTTATCGGAGGTACAATAGCCTGTTTGCTTACAGCTACAATTGCTGGGATTATTGCTTAGCAGCTTTTAATGCCTGTTTCCGGTGACGTCTGAAATGCTCCTGCAAAAATAGAAGCATGCCCTTGCCATCTAACCTGCCAACTACCAGGTGGTTATATAGCTGCGCATTCATTGTTTCAGGAGCTATGCCAGCCAAAAATGTCTTGAAAGACTTCCTATGACTCCGAAACCGGTTTTTCAACTCCTCATAATCCGAGGTTGCCGGAAACTTATCTGTCGCAACAGGTTTCGGCGCAGGGAAGGGGATGGGGGTTCTAAGGTACAACACCAAAAATATTCGCCGAAAGGCAGTCATGAAATCTGCCGGCTTTAATGTAGGGTTAAATCCCAACTTCTTGACCAGATACCGGTGTGTCATATCTTCCACCAGATACACATGCTCCAGCGTTTGCAAGGCAGACCATTTCTCCGGACCAGGCGGCGTGTTTAAGCGACTTTCGTCGAATTTGTCCAAATCCTGAAACAAGTGTTCCAATTCGCTATCCAGTTGTTCAAATCGTTTTTGCCAATACATTGGAAATAATTCTTAATGTTGAATTTGCTTCGTGAAGGTTTAACGCGTTTAAAACGTTTAAATCGTAATACCGTTTAATTCGTCTAAGACAACTCTAAACTTTAAACTCTAAACTGGGCACAGCCCTCAAACTACCTCCACCTCCTCCTTTCTTTTTCTTAATTTCGCTCTGCTAAATATTTGAACCCTGTTTTTGGGGCTCAGTTTACCTAAAAGAATAAATATAGCGATAATGAAACTTCACCAGCTGGTTTTAATGTGTCTATTGTGCTCCTGGAGCAGTTTACTACATGCGCAGGAAAAGGAAAAATGGGACGTAAACAATCCTCCTGGTGATATTCGGGAGGTAAGCTTTACCACCCAGGAAGGCACCTGGATGAATCTTGATTTGAGTCCGGACGGTCAAACCATTGTGTTTGATATGCTGGGAGACATTTATCGCATGCCTGTAAAAGGTGGCAAAGCAGAACCACTGCGCGAGGGATTAGCCTTTGAGGTGCAGCCACGCTTCTCACCGGATGGATCAAAGATTCTCTTTACCAGTGATGCCGGCGGTGGCGATAATATTTGGATCATGAATTCCGATGGCACGGATGCCCACCAGGTTACAGAAGAAAGTTTCCGCTTATTGAATAACGCCACCTGGCGGCCGGACGGACAATACTTTGTGGCTCGTAAACATTTCACTTCTCAGCGTTCGGCAGGAGCCGGCGAAATGTGGATGTACCACAAAACCGGAGGCAGTGGTATCCAGCTGACGACCAGAAGGAATGACCAGCAGGACGTCAATGAGCCCGTTTTTTCACCGGATGGTAAGTACCTCTATTTTAGTGAGGATATGTACCCGGGCGGCTTTTTCCAATACAACAAAGATCCGAATAGTCAAATCTATATTATCCGGCGCTACGATATGGAGACAGGTGAACTCAAAGACCTCATTCAGGGCCCGGGAGGAGCCGTGCGGCCGCAGGTATCGAATGATGGTAAATGGTTGGCTTTTGTGCGTCGGGTTCGGGAGAAATCGGTGCTTTTTAAATACAATCTGGAGACTGGTCAGCAATTCCCTTTATTTAACGGACTGAGCAAAGATCAGCAGGAAGCCTGGGCCATTTTTGGTGTTTACACCGGCTATTCCTGGACGCCGGATGATAAGCATATCATTATCTGGGGTGGAGGCAAAATCTGGAAAGTAGCCGTATCAGATGGAAGTTTTACTGAAATTCCGTTTGAGGTAAATGCAACCCATTATTTCAACGATTTGGTGCGGTTTGATAACCCGGTTTTTGAGGAAACCTTTACCGCGCGTGCGATTCGGCATGCCATTACGTCTCCGGACGAAAAATGGCTGGTCTTTAATGCAGCCGGTTATCTCTGGAAGAAACAACTACCTGATGGTACTCCCAAACGCCTCACAACTGGCAAAGACCTGGAGTTTGAACCAGCATTCAGCAAAGACGGAAAATCGCTGACCTATGTAAGCTGGAATGATGAAACAATGGGCGCCATCCACACGATGGACTGGGCCAGCGGAACCACCAAAAAAATTACTACAGAAATGGGGATCTACCGGACACCTGCATTTAGTCCGGACGGTAAAAAGATCGTTTATCAAAAGGAGGGAGGCAATAACCATCAGGGATATACCAATTGCCAGGAGCCCGGAATTTATATTATTCCGACAGCAGGCGGGGAAGCTTCGCTGGTTACTCCGCAAGGAGCATTCCCGAGTTTCAATGCAGATGGCAGCCGGGTATATTACCAAACCGGCGGTTACCTATTCGGCAGCCTCACCAAAAGCTTCCACAGTGCGAAACCCGATGGTACCGATTCCAGAAAACATTTTGATGGCAAATATGCCCAGCGCTTTGTGATTAGCCCGGATGATCAATGGATCGCCTGGTCTGAGTTGTACAAAGTGTATATCGCACCTATGCCTGCCATGGGACAAGCAGTCGGCATTTCTGCCGATACCAAAGCTGTTCCGGTAGCTCAGGTTGCACGCGATGCAGGCATTAATATCCACTGGTCTGTCGATAGCAAAAAACTACACTGGACACTGGGTGAAGAATATTTTACCGAAGAATTATCGGATCGTTTTGGCTTTTTGGAAGGGGCTCAGGATAGTCTGCCCCCCATAGATACAGTCGGCCTGCGTATTGGTTTACAATTACCTTCTGATAAACCGGAGGGACAAATTGTATTCACCAATGCCCGAATTATAACCATGGAAGGAAATGAAATCATCGAAAATGGCGATATTCTGGTAGAAGGAAATGTCATCAAAAAAGTCGGAGCCAGTGGAAGTTTCCGTATTCCATCCACTGCGAAAGTATATGATTGTACAGGCAAAACCATTATGCCAGGTATGATTGACGTACACGGTCACCTGGGTAATTTCCGTTATGGCCTCAGTCCGCAACAGCAATGGGAATACCATGCAAATCTGGCTTATGGCGTAACTACGGCGCATGACCCGAGCTCCAATTCTGAGATGATCTTTAGTCAGTCGGAAATGATCCGGGCAGGAAACATGGTCGGGCCTCGATTATATTCCACCGGTACTATTTTATATGGAGCAGATGGCGATTTTAAAGCCGTTATTAATAATCTGGATGATGCCCGATCAGCTATACGCAGAACAAAGGCTTATGGTGCTTTTTCAGTAAAGAGTTACAACCAGCCACGTCGGGATCAACGACAGCAGGTCATTCAGGCAGCCAAGGAATTACACATACTGGTTGTTCCGGAAGGCGGCTCGCATTTTTTCCACAACATGAGCATGATTTCTGATGGACACACCGGAATCGAGCACAATATCCCTGTGGCGCCATTATTTAATGATGTCATCCAGTTTTGGGGTGCCACCAAAACCCACAACACACCTACCCTGATCGTAAATTATGGGGGCGTAAACGGGGAGTTCTACTTTTACCAGACTACAAACGTTTGGGAAGAAGAGCGCCTGCTTAACTTTACACCACGTCCGGTAATTGATTCCCGTTCCAGACACCGCACCATGATTCCGATGGAAGAATACACCAATGGCCATATTCTGGTTTCTGAGTCTTGTACCAAACTCCAGAATGCAGGGGTAAATATTAACCTCGGGGCACACGGACAGCTTCAGGGACTTGGAGCGCATTGGGAATTATGGATGTTGACTCAGGGAGGAATGACCAACCATCAGGCTTTAAAATCAGCCACCATCAATGGAGCCGTTTATCTGGGAATGGATAAAGAGATCGGTTCGATCAAAGAAGGAAAACTGGCAGACTTGTTGGTGATTGACGGGAATCCGTTGGCAGATATTCACGACTCTAAAAAAATCGAATTTACGATGCTCAATGGCCGCTTATACGAAAGTGAAACCATGAATGAGGTCGGTAATTATGATAAAAAGTGTTTGCCTTTCTTCTTCCAAAAAGAGGGAAGCGGAAATGCCTATCCTTATTATTTGCAAACAAGCAGCCACATGGCTCCTTCTTGCAGTTGTCAGCAATAGCCAAATAGACCAGCAAATTTTTTCAGTATGCGCGCGATGATAAATCTAAAAGCAGGGCTTTTGGTGTGCCTGCTATTTACTTGCTTGCAACCCTGCATTTCGCAGGATTTTATGATGCAGGGCTGGTTTTGGGATTATCCAAAGCCTCTAAACCCAAACGGTGACCCAAATTTTGAGACCACCTGGGCAAAAACACTTATTAACCAGGCACCCGCTTTGGGAACAGCCGGTTTTACTTACCTCTGGTTGCCACCGGCTTCCCGGGCAAGTTTCGGGTCTAATAGCAATGGTTATGACCCCAAGGATTTATACGATCTGGGCGAATTTGGCCAGGGAGCTACCGGCTTTGCTTTTCGGCAGGATGTCGATAACCTCATCACAGCCTTAAGTGCTGCCGGGGTGGAGGCTGTTGCCGATGTGGTTTATAATCACCGGGATGGCGGAGCAGCGGAGGCAAACCCGGCAGTCAAAGCGTATATCGTTGATGCATACGGAGACCCAAACTCCGAAAACCCCTTTCCATCAGATCGATTCCGCTGTGTATTACCCCTGGGTGGCAGCTCAGGCAACGGGGCAGGTGATTATTACATTAAAATACGCTCAGAGACAGAGCATTCCCGGTTTTTTGATAAGCCCTACCGCATCTATCTAACCACGGATGTAGTTGGCTGGCAGGGGCTTCCGGATTTATCCGAATCAGAACCTAATGGCGGAGGCGATTGTGGTCAATCGTTCAACACCATCTCCTTGGGGCGAAATTACAATGCCAATATTGACGCTATCGGTTGCAAAACAGATGAATTTTTAATCCAATTATCGGCAAGCGATTTTAATGCATCAGGCGATCACCTATACATCTATATCAATAATACAAATGGCGATTATTCGGATCATAGACCTTATGGAATCTGGAATGCCTCCGCTGCAGCGGATGTAGCCGGACAGTTGGAATACCAAACCTATACCGATTTTGACAATTTGCCTAGTGGACGAGGAGGTATGGACTTTTCCAATTTCCGTCCCTCATCAGTAGCCGGTGCAACAGGAGAAACCCTGGCCGGCGACTGGAATAGCATGTATTTCTTCTATGATTATGATCAGGCAGTACAAGATACCCGGGATTCCCTGTTTGAATGGTCTAAATGGCTTTGGACAGATGTAGGCATCCGGGGTTTCCGGATGGATGCGGTTAAACATTTTGAGTATGGTTTTGTCGGGGATCTACTGGATGAATTACATGACTCCGGAATGGATCCGGGCATGGTGGTGGGCGAATTCTTTGATACGAATCCTGCGGCCCTGGAAAGCTGGATCACCAATGTGGAGTCACAGATGGACGCCGACACCAAAAGCAGTATAGATATCCGGATTTTTGACTTCGGACTGCGGTCAGCTTTAAAAAGCGCTTGTGATGCCTTTGGATATGATGTGCGCAATGTATTCAACTCCGGGATGGTAAACGGCGTAGGATCTAATCCTTACAATGTGGTTACCTTTATCAATAACCACGATTACCGGACAGCATCCGAATCGGTAGCCAATGACCCTATGTTGGCTTATGCGTATATCCTGACCAATAATCAAATCGGACTACCTTGCGTGTTTTACCCGGATTATTTCGGCACAGATCTGTCGCCGGATTATCCACAAGTATATTTAAAAGATGCCATTGATGAATTGATGGCCATTCATCAGGAATATATTTATCAATCAAGTGCTGTAGCTTACCTCAGTGGTTTCGGTAGCGCTTATGGCTCATTTTATGCATCCGGGTATGCTAATACGACGCTTAGTTACCAATTGAGTGGGGGCATCGGGGGTAAAGAGGTCGTGGTGGTTATTAACTTTGCCGGTGAACCGCTACAGGTTTATCAGCAAATAAATACAGGCAATGTTGATCCCGGACAAACCTTTACCGAACTAACCGGAAACGCTATTGGAAATACAGGTTCCACCAATCTAAATGGCAATAATGAATTGTATATGGAATTGCCTGCACGATCCTATGGTGTTTGGGTCCAGGGGGCGCAAAGTCTCCCGGTATCCCTTGTGACGTTTGAGGCAACCAAATCGGGTAAAGATGCGCTCCTCCAATGGAAATCAGAAAGAGAAGAAAACTTGCTAAAGTATGTCATTGAGCGGGCTCAATCAGACGGTTCATTTCTTCCCATCGGTACACAAATTAGCCTGGGCACTGGTTCTGAATACCAGTTTCGGGATCCAGATTTGGGATTAGGAACCTGGCTCTATCGCCTGAAGATGATTGATGCCGATGACTCTTACCGCTATTCAGCAGTCAAAAGTTTGACCAATAATGGCACTGGCGGCACTTTCAAGGTTTATCCAATACCGAGTACGGGTCGGGTGTTTTTGGAAAGCTCAGAAACATCAAACAATTATTATGATTGGCAGATCCTGGATGTGCACGGAAGCAGATTGAAACAGGGTATTGCCTCTACTGGCTTAATGGAACTACCGACTGAATCAATAGCAAGCGGCGTGTATTTTCTTCGGATTCAATCCGATAAAGCTACGCCCACGGTGATTCGGTTTATTTTGACGGATTAGACTTCTGGATGGCTTCGGTAAGCTGCTCATAGAGCGTCCTCCATTCAGGTCGGAATTCTAAGGCCTCCAGGTGGCGATCAATAGTGGGCTGGTCCTTACGGATCGCCGGACCGGTTTGTATTTGCTCGGGATTGAATTCCTGCGCCAGTCTGGCAGTTTCCAGGATTAGCGGACGAATAAGATCAAAGGCTAATCCTTTTTCAGCCAATAGTTTCTGAGCTATGGAGTAATTGTAATTTGAAAAATTACAGGCAAATACAGCAGCCAGGTGTACTCTGGCACGTTCCTCATCGCTGATTCGATAAATTTTTAAAGTGATTTCTTTTGCGAGGGTCTCCAAAAATTCCAGGTCTGAATTTTGGGAGGCATCCAAAAGTAGGGGGATTTCCTGGAAATCAGCTTCTTTAGATCTGGAGAAGGTCTGTAAAGGATAGAAGACTCCATACCGTTCAAAAAACGGAGATAAAACAGTTGAAGGGGTGGCGCCGGAGGTATGTACCACCAGCTTATTTTTAGGCAGAACTCCCTGGATTTTAGATGCTACTTCCACGATCACGCTATCACTTACAGCGATGATATAGAGATCTGCCTCTTTATGGATTTGCTCAATGGAGTCCGTATAAGCAGCAGCACATTTTGATGCTAACTCTTTGGCCTTCTTTACATTACGATTTAGAACCTGGAGTATCTTTACATGCTCAGATCGGGATAAGGCCGGTGCCAGCTGACTGGCCAGTTTCCCGGCACCGATTATCACAATCTGTATCATTTTCGAAAACGATTAAAACTACCCAGCAGGAGTCCGCCCAGCATAATAATAGAGCCAGACCAAACCAGATTCATACCCGGAAAAACAATTGATTCCAGAATCAGGAAATCTGTTCGGGGTGATTTCGCTATTTCAACAGGAACAATCGGGTCAATTTCTGATTTTGCTGCAAAAATTTCAATCGACTCCGTAGCCGGATCGAGTGCCGTAAAACGAATATGTAACCCGGATTTTGCCGCAGTAGCCTTCAGATTATAGGGTCTGTTTTCGCGAATCAGGTACATAGGTTCCAGGCTGTCAACTACTACACCTGCTTGTTTGACCAGAAATTTTCCACCAACTGCAATGTCGCCTTCTTTAGCTACATACTCTGGGTGGTTCGGGGCTGTATTAAATCCGGCAAATTCAAAATCCAAATCTTCGACAGTTCCCTGATCTCCAATTCTCAATTTGAAAGGCTGATAGTCCAAATCTTCCTCTGCCACAAACATGCGATTCATTGCACTTTCGCCCAATCGGATTTTCATTGCAATTTGCTGCACCTGAATCGGAAAGGTATAAAGAAGGCTTCCTCGAAGTAACAACATGGGCTCTGCCACATAGGTCGTATCTTTTCGCGGATCCTCAATCAATATTTTAGCACCAATGGTGATATCGCCAGGCTCAGGTGTGTAGCCATCTGCCTCCGTCTTATTGTATTCCCATCCACCAAATTTCATGTTATAATCGCGCACAATGGCGGAGTCACCCCCAAAAAAGGTATCAATCAGGATGCGTCCTTCTTCCGGTAAAAAACTGAAGGACCGGAATTTTAAACTGTCCTCTTCGGCCCGAGCAGCTTCGGCATCGGCTTCCCGTAGGGGGATGGAAGCAATGTGGGTAAAAATATCTTTAGTTAAGCGATGTTTTGTATCCGGATTGTAAGCTGCCACTTTGGTAACCCGATTGTCGTACAAAGCATTTGGATGAACGGTAAAGGTATCTACCACTTCGGCATTCTCATTGAGCTCCTCAAAATAAATATTATAATGCCGGTTATTTCCTTCAAATTCATCTCCCAGGTATGTGACACGAAACCCACTCATATACATAGGCAAGCCCTCAAATAGCATGATATTCCGATCCAGTCGATCTGTTTCGATCAAGCCTTGCTGGGCAAAAGGATTAGAAGAAATATGGTACTTGTTCAGTCCACTGGCCAGCACACCAACGATCAAAATACCAAAACCAACATGGCTTAGGGTAGAGGCAGCAGTCCGGATATTTGCCTTGGCAAAAAATATCAGGTGATCCAGATTACATACCAGGGTAAACAGACCGGAAAACAATAGCACAACATATCTCCAGGAATACAACTCAATCCAGAGGCTTACCAGCCAACAAAGGAAGATGGTTATAGCCGAGGCAATACCGATCCGGACAACTATTTTTCTGGCACGTTTTTGCCAGTTAAGTTCTTTCCAGCGTAAATATTGCGTAAAGCCGGACATGAGGCCGATAAAAACCCCAATCCAGAGCTGATAGTTATTGTAATGCGTGATCGGCTCATTGATCGTTTTGCCTTCATAAAGCGGATCAATTGCCGTCATGATCTTGTTAAAAACAGGCAGGGACGTGGAAGCCGTGATCATCACAGCTGAAAAAAGAAGGATCAAGGAGCCCAGAAACATCCAAAATTCGCGGGAAGCGACTTTCTCCTCATCTTTTGGACCGGGAATCGTTTTATACTGCCGCACAAACGGAACAATAGCAAAGAAGCTGAAAAAGGCCATAAAGCCAATCAGCTGCCATTCCAGTCCCATTTCTGTAAATGCATGTACAGAGGTATCTCCCAAGATGCCACTCCGGGTCATGAAGGTAGAATATAGGATCAAAATGAAGGTCAGTGCATAAAACAGATAGGTTGCCTTTACTGAATGATCGGTTGAACGGGCAATCAGATTTGTATGCACCCCACCTAGTAAAACCAACCAGGGTACAAGCGACATATTCTCCACGGGATCCCAGGCCCAATAACCTCCAAAACTCAGAGCTTCATAAGCCCAGGCACCACCCATCAGGATGCCGGTGCCTAAGATTGCTGCACTAAACAAAGCCCAGGGTAACACCGGTTTTAGCCAGGCCGTAGGTTCCTTTTTAAGTAAGCCGGCAACAGCAAAGCAAAAGGGCACCACAGTGGATGCAAAGCCCAAAAACAGGGTAGGAGGATGGATGGTCATCCAGTAATTTTGGAGCAAAGGATTCAGGCCATTGCCTTCAATCAATGTCAGATAGTCTGCATTATTGAAAATTGGAGCCTGCATCACATCCCGCAACAACACCATCGGATTGCTCCCAAAACGCATCGGATCATCACCAAATCCGATATATATTCCCAGTATCATCGACATCAGGAATACCTGCACTAAGGACAGGGTGCCCAATACCGGAGATTCCCATTTTTTGGCTGTAAAAATAAGGATGCCGCCCAAGACTACATGCCAAAACATCCAGAGCAGGAAGCTACCTTCCTGTCCTTCCCAAAAGGCGGAAAAGATAAACTGGAAAGGTAAATCCTCATTTACGTGCGACCAGACATAGTGGTACTCGTAGTAATGATTGACCATTACATAAAAGATCGTACCCAATATGGTCAATATCGAAAGGCCATGAACCAGAAACCCAACGCGGCCAAAACTCCGCCAGGAATTTTCCAATTCCGACTGTTTGTTGGATTGGAAGTACGAATAAGCTGAAAATAGAGCCGAAACAAAGGCTAATATAATGGCGAAATGCCCGATCTTTCCGGGCAGGAGATGTTCTCCTATATACTGAATTGAATCCATTAACTCGTGCTGCTTGGTGTTTGTTCGCCGCGTACAAAGATTTCCTCATCTTTATACTTGGAAGGACATTTCATTAGGATATTGGAAGCGATAAATTCATCACCGGCCATTTTTCCGGTCAGGACAATACCTTCAGATAGTTCAAAATCCTGTGGTTTGGCGCCATAATAGACTATTTTGCGTTCTAATCCATCCTTATCTTTTGCGAAAAAGGTAAAGTAGTTGGCATCATTTAATGGATCATAAACCATCTCTTTGTCTTTGGAAAGATCACAAATCACCTGCACAGACCGGCCGTTATTATCGGCAGCCTGAGAGAAATTTGAATAGGTATCCATCTTCGATCCACTCCAAATGAAGAGACCAATGGCACCTGCGATTAACAAAAGTGCTGCTATGAAGGTCGGTTTCATATTGTATTTTTCTTAATTGAGAACAAAACTATATTTTAAACGAACTAAATTGAGTTCTGGCCTGTAAAATTACCATCATTTTTTATTTTACCGTCTATGAAGAACGGAGAATCGTCGTCGCATACTATTGTCAAACTGGAAGGAGTCAGTGTCTTTCAGGATAATCGCGCCGTATTGGAAAATATTAACCTGACGCTTTCACATGGCGAATTTGCCTACCTGATCGGAAAAACCGGCAGTGGAAAAAGCAGTCTCTTAAAAACGCTATACGCGGCACTTCCGTTGCTTAAGGGCAGGGGAGAGGTGGCAGGTTTTGACCTCGCTACCCTGAATCGGAAAACTATTCCCTTTCTCCGCAGAGATCTTGGGATCATTTTCCAGGACTTCAACCTGTTGGATGACCGAACAGTTTACGGAAATCTCTTGTTTGCTCTGGAAGCTTCCGGCTGGAAAGACCGCAAAAAAATGGATGAACGGATCAAGGAGGTTTTGTCTCAGGTTGATCTGGTTAAAGAGGCACAAAAAAAACCGCAGCTGCTCTCCGGTGGCGAACAACAACGCGTGGTGATAGCACGTGCCCTGCTCAATAACCCTAAAATAATCATTGCCGACGAACCCACCGGAAACCTAGATCCCGAAACCTCAGACGATATCCTGCTCCGACTCCGCTATTTATCCCAGCAAAATAATACAGCCGTCATTCTGGCCACCCATGATTATCGCATCCTGCAAAATTTTCCGGCACGAATAATCCGCTGCCAGGATGGGAGGGTGTTGGATGATAAGGAAATTGAACTTTAGATTATTTTGAATGTTGAATTTTTGATTTTTAATGAATCCTCAGGTCTAGGGCCTTTGGCCTGGTCTAGGCGGTCTTTGAGACCTGCTGGTCTAGGTATTTCCTTACCGGAAATACGATCTAATTTTTTTAGACTGCGAAGCATTAGACCGCAAAGCCGACAGGCGAGCTAGACCAGGCCAAAGGCCCTAGACAATAATTTTGAATGACTCAAACTACCTCCTCAATTTCTATTTTTTGGTTCAGGAGAGACCTGCGACTTGAAGATAACGCCGGTCTGTATCATGCCTTAAAAGGACCAAATCCGGTATTGCCGATCTTTATCTTTGATGAGGAAATACTCAGTAAACTGGAAGACCCGGAAGATGCCCGGGTGCATTTTATCCATCAGGAGATTCAGCGTCTTCAACAGGAGCTGGGAGCAGCCGGGGGAGATTTGCTTGTACGATATGGCAAACCGGAAGCGGTATGGACTGAACTTCTGAAAACATACGACGTCCAGGCTGTTTATACCAATCGGGATTATGAGCCGTACGCCAAACAAAGAGATGCCCGGGTTGCTGCGCTTTGCAGCGAAAAAGGTATTTCCTTTTTTGATTTTAAAGACCATGTCATTTTTGATCGAGCGGAGGTGCTGAAAGGGGATGAAACACCCTACGTAGTTTTTACACCCTATTCTAAAGTCTGGAAAGCCAGGCTTAAAGAAGACAACTTTCTGCAATCCTACCCAAGCCGAAAATACCTACACAATCTGGCCCCATTTAAAGGCTCGGAAATCCCAGACTTGAAGTCAATGGGTTTTCGGGAGTCCGCTACGACATTCCCCGCAAGGGAAGTACCACAGGGAATCATCAAAAATTATGCTGAAAACCGGGATTTTCCTTCCCGGAAGGGCACCTCTCGATTAGGACTCCATTTTCGATTTGGCACGATCAGTATTCGTGAAAAGGCCCGTAAAGCGCAGCGCTTAAATGAGACCTTTTTAAATGAGCTGATCTGGCGCGATTTTTACAGCATGATCCTCGATCATTTCCCTAAAGTGGTTGACGGCCCTTTCCGGGAAAAATACCGGGAAATCGAATGGCGAAACGATGAAATAGAATTTGAAAAATGGTGCCAGGGGAAAACAGGTTACCCAATCGTAGATGCAGGTATGCGCGAGCTTAATGCCACCGGATTTATGCATAATCGGGTGCGTATGATCACGGCCAGTTTTCTGACCAAACACCTGCTGATCAACTGGCAATGGGGAGAAGCCTACTTCGCACAAAAGCTACTAGATTTTGACCTCGCCAGTAATAATGGCGGCTGGCAATGGGCCGCAGGAACCGGTACCGATGCTGCCCCATATTTCCGAATCTTTAACCCCGCTTCCCAACAGGCCAAGTTTGATAAGGATGGAACGTATATCCGCAAATGGGTGCCCGAATTTGGTACTGCAGAGTACCCTAAACCAATAGTCGATCACGCTTTTGCACGCGAACGATGTTTAAACACCTATAAATTCGCTTTAGGGTAGTTTTATCATGCTTTAAGCGGAGGATTGTCCTGCAAAAAGCGGAGTACTTCCTGAGGTTCATCCGTAATAAACAGCAAGTCATGGTAAGAGGTGCCACGTGATAGCTGCCGCAGCAGCGGAAAAATCAGGGTATCCAATTCATAGCGCTGTTTCCCTAAAAAAACCATCGGACTGTAATAATTCATAGTGCCGTAATGATTTTGAGTAGCATCCTGGAAGATCTCCTGGGTGGTGCCGGCACTTCCCGGTGCAAAGACAATACCATAGAGGCAAATAGCCAACAGGGTATCTTCCCGAATACTATTAGAAAAATATTTTGCGATATAACTGGCAAACAGATTACTGGGTTCGTGCCCATAAAACCAGGTAGGGATAGCGAGGCTCTCTCCACCTTCCGGAAAACGATCCAGAATCTGATAGGCCACTAAATGGTATCCCTTTTGCCTAAAATCCGGAGCTTTTGCGAGTAATTCAAAAACCAAATCCATTTCCTGTTCCGTTCTTCCAGCCATGTAAGCGCCTAGGTTTGCCGCTTCCATAATACCCGGACCGCCACCGGTCACAATGAAATATCCTGCCTCAGCCAAAAGCTTTGCCGTAAATACTGTTTTTCGGTAATCCGGATCCGTGCGCAGGGTGCCATGTCCGCCCATAAAACCAACACAGGATCTACTCGTCATCCCATCTTCCGTAAAGTCCAGGAGCTTGCGCAGGGCATCATCTATCGCATGATCATGAATGCGCTGACAAAGGGCTTCATGGATGGGCGGACGAAATTTTGTTTTGGAAAAATGGGTATAAATCCGATAATCGATACTCTCATCCTGATCAAAAGAAAAACCTTCCAGCAACTCCCGCCAAGTGTATAAATTTGCCCTATATGGATCGTAAGGCAGACTATCCGGGTGGCTATACACAAAGGCGCCTTTTTTTCGAAGCACCTGTTCTAATTCCAGGCTCAAATCACATCCCAAAAAGGTGCAATCCTTTATAGAAACCGATTCCCAGTCGAAGTGCATGGCATGGAAGTCAATTCCAATTATCACACAGCCATCTAGTTGTCCCTGCGTTTGAACCACCTGCCGCAGCTCAGCTTCTGTTTGTATCCGTTTTTCCTGAAGGGTTACAGCAAACTTATGTGTTGTCACTATACTACTTTTTTACACTTGAATTAGCAGAGCATAATTTCAGGATGGCCTGATGAATAGCTAATACCTGGGGGATTAATAATTGCAGTCCGTCATTGTGAATCACAAAATCGGCACGTGCTACTTTTTCTTCCTGCGGAAGCTGATTAGCCATACGTTGCTTTACCGCTTCCGGTGTGGTTTGATCCCGCTTGATCACCCGATTGATTCGTATTTCTTCCGGTGCTTCCACTACGATAATTCGGTCCAGGTCTTTGTAGCTGTTGGATTCAAACAACAGGGCTGCTTCCTTTATGGTATAAGGACTGTTTTGGCTGTCGTGCCATTTCATGGAGTCTTCAAACACAACCGGATGGACCAGGCTTTCCAACTTTTTGAGGAGCGATTTATCTGAAAAGACCAGGGAGCCGATCATTTTTCGGTCTAAAGCACCGGCTTCTGAATAGGCCTCCGGACCAAATAGCTCAATAATACCTTGTTTCAGTTTGGGATCCTCGACCATCAGAGCTTTCCCGCGATCATCCGCAAAATATACCGGGATTTGAAGCATTTCAAAAATGCGGGCAACAGTACTTTTGCCACTTCCGATTCCACCTGTTAATCCGATACGCATAAAAGGAATTTTGTCTGAACGCGGCATAAGTTATGCAAATTCTTTTTCATACTCCCGGGAATACCTAACTTGGAAAACTTGTACTGCGCTTCGGCGAATAAAACCCACTAGTTATGCCCGGATTCCAGAGAACAAAATGGCTGATTTTCAGTGCTTTACTTGGCTTTTTAGCTTTTCAGTCAAATGCACAAGACATACACTACACCCAATTTCACCGGGCCCCGGCGCGACTAAACCCCGGTCTGACCGGCATGTTTTCCGGTGATTTTCGCCTTACCGGCCACGGGCGATCACAATGGTCATCCGTGCCCGTCCCTTATGAAACCGGCGCGCTTTCCATGGACTTTAAATGGCCATTCCAACCCTTGGAATCAGGCTGGTTGACCGGTGGCATATTCCTGGATTCGGATAAATCCGGCTACAGTAACATGAAGCTTATCCAAACTGGCTTATCTGTCGGATATATTCAACCAATTTCTAAACAGATTTTCCTTTCGGCAGGTGTACAATACCGCTTTACAAATCGCTCTTTTAACCTGGATGCCCTGCGTTTCAACGACCAGTTTAACGGGGATGTTTTTGACCCGGATTTGCCAAATGGCGAAAGCATGTCCAGCTCCTCGGTTTTCTACAATTCAATTAGCACCGGACTCAATCTGCGGGTGCAAAATGATAAGACCCGGTTTAAATTTGATATTGGCGCAGGCGGTTTCCATTTGAATAAGCCGAAAACATCTTATTATGATTTTGATCCGGCAAGGTTGCCCATTTTGATCAACATTTATTCTGATCTGACGCTTCCGCTGAATCCAATTTTGGACATCGATTTATATAGCATCTACCAGATACAGGATGTTTATCAGGAGGTCGTTTTGGGTACATTATTGCGCTATCACCTGTCTGTGGAACGCACAAAGGAAATAAGTCTGGCACTGGGCGCCTACTATCGCTTTGGGGATGCTTTTGCCCCTGCGCTGGAAGCCAGATACAGTGCCTGGACGCTGGGATTTTCCTATGATCTAAATATTTCTGCATTTAATGTGGCTACGCTGGGACGCGGAGGGCCTGAATTGCATATTCAATATGTATGGACCAGAGTGGCACCGCCTCCGGTTTTCAAAGCTTGTCCAATTTTCTAAAAAGCCTTACCTGAATTATGCTGAATTATACTAAAATTCTGGTCGTTTTTGTTTCCCTGCTGGTGCCAGCCTCCTTGTTTAGCCAAACCTTGAAAGCATTGGAAAAAAAGGGGGATGAGGCAGTAGCCAACAAGGATTATTATACTGCAATGATCCATTTCGCGGAAGCGCTGACAATAGAACCCCAGTCCATGCGCCTCAATTATAAATACGGAGAAATGGCATTACAGTTTAAGGCCTTTGACGAAGCTCTTGACCGCTTTGAAAAAGTGCTTGATTCCAATGAAGCAGCTGATTTCCCCTTAATACAATTTCACTTGGGGCAGCTTTACCGCAGCCAGGGTCAGTATAACAAAGCTATTGATGCTTATGAAACCTTTCTAAGCGAATATCAGGTATCCGGGGATGATTCTTTCAAAGCACAGGCGATACATGCCAGAGATGCCTGTAAATGGGCCAGAGAAAGCCCTACCCGGGAACGTGTGGAGGTCATTCATTTTGACAAGGAAATTAATACGCCTTACAGCGAATTTGCCCCCGTTCTGGTGGGAGATACCTTGTACTATTCCTCGTATCGCTACGAAATGAAATCCGACAAACACGATCCCAAACGGAAAATCGCCAAGGTTTTGTTGTCTGTGGACGGTAAAAAGGGCATGCCGCTGCGGCGCGGTTTTAACCCGGTTGATCAAAATACAGCGCATACGGCATTTAGTCTGGATGGGAAACGCGTGTATTTTACCTTATGTGATTATCTCGAAGGCAGCAGTGAAATTCAATGTAAATTGTTTTATCGCGAGTTAGATTCCAAAGGCTCCTGGAAGGGGAGTCCCAAGTCTATGCCTGCCCACATCAACCGGCCGGGATTCACTACCACGCAGCCCAATGTTGGCTATGATTCCACCCTACAGGCCGAGGTACTTTTTTTTGTGTCAGACCATGTCAATGGGGTAGGCGGACTGGACATCTGGTATGCTGTTGTCGAAGAATCAGGTTTCTCCAAACCGGAGCTACTTGATGGACCAAACACCGAGTACAATGAAATTTCGCCTTATTTTCATACCCCCACCCAAACACTTTACTTTAGTTCGGAAGGATATGAAAATCTGGGCGGCTATGATATTTTCATGGCACGAAAAGACAGCATGCAATATGTGGATATCGAGAACATGCTGGCGCCCATAAATACCAGTTACAACGATGTGTACTACATGCCGGCAGATCCAGATCGATTGGCTTATCTGGCCTCCAATCGGCCTGGTTCGTTTTATTTAGACCGCCGAAACAAAGCCTGCTGCAACGATATCTATGAGATTCATTTTCTGCCAGCAGATGAAACACCCCTGGTCAGTAACCCGGAAATTCCTATACCGATAACACCGCCAGATCTTCCTAAAGAACCCACCACACTGGAAGACTTCCTACCGCTTGCGCTGTATTTTGATAATGATGAGCCCGATAAACGCACCCGGAAAACGACCACCAAACGCGCATACCAGGAGACCTTTGAACCCTATTATGAGCGGAAGGATGAATATATATCCGAATACAGTTTACCCCTGGACCCGGATGATCAGGCAGAAGCGGAGTTGAACATGGACCTTTTCTTTGAGGAGGACATCCAAAAAGGGAGCAGACACCTGGGATTATTTAGCGAAATATTATTGGCCCGACTGGAGGAAGGTGAGGAGATCGAAATTTTTCTAAAAGGATTTACAAGCCCCAGAGCTGAAACGAAGTACAATGAAGCCTTGGGTAAACGGAGGATCAGTTCCGTTCGAAATCATTTTCAAACATGGCGGGATGGCATTTTCCAGCCTTATCTGGACTCCGGCAATTTGATCATTAGCGAACGATCATTTGGAGAAGCTACGGCTGCAGCAGGGGTAAGCGACTCCTTAGAAGATTTGCGAAACTCTGTTTACAGCATAGACGCAGCCCGCGAACGCCGGGTTGAAATTGTGGAAGTAAAGCGCCAGTAAGGCATTTAGTCGGTGGAAAAAGATTCCCATCAGAATTTACTAAATTTGCCGCTGTACCTACTGGTCCTCCATGGCGGAATTTAGACGTAATCATAAACGCGGCGGAAGGGGGCGAAACTCCAACCCGATTAGAATGGGCATGACCCTTGTGATCCTATGTGTGGTCATACTTGGGGTATTGCGTAGGGTAGGCGGACCCGAATTTTTGGGCGCTCTTTTTCCGCAGCCCACTATCAATATTAAAGTTCCGGAAGATCGCTTCTATTTACCGGCCAATGGTACAGGTACAATTTACCATCTGGATTATTACTCCTTCAGCTATTCCGAAAAATTTGAACAAGCAGAGTGGGTTGCCTATATTCTGGAGCGTACACAACTGGACATGCCAAATGTAAAGCGCACAGATAATTTCAGGGCAGATTTGGATATTTCCACCCGCTCCGCAGACCCAAACGATTATCGGGGATCCGGCTATGACCGGGGCCATCTGGTGCCAGCCGCCGATATGGCATTTGGGGTAGAGGCTATGTCCACCACTTTTTTAATGAGCAATATTTCTCCTCAGGTGCACACCTTCAATGGCGGGATATGGCGGGAATTAGAGGAACTGACCAGGGGCTGGGCAAAGTACTTCAAAAGATTATATGTGGTATCCGGGCCAATTTTAACCGAGGCGCCAATTGAATATATCGGACGAAACAAGGTAGCGGTGCCCAGTGCCTTTTTTAAAGTGTTGCTGGATATCGATGAGCCCGAACAGAAGGGTATCGCCTTTTTAATCCCAAATGCAAAAAGTGACGCTCCGCTGCAAGATTATATGCTTTCCATTGATAGCCTGGAGTCGATAACCGGATTCGATTTTTATCCGGATCTGTTGGAAGATCAGGTCGAAGAAAAACTGGAATCTGAATTTAATCCGGATCTATGGAAAACCAATGATAAAAAATACCATTTGCGCGTTGAAAAATGGAATAATCAATAGTACATGCATAATAAAGAAGCTTTTTCCAAAATTGTAGAAGCAGGATATCAGTTTAAGGGACCATCTCTTCTATTAGGTGGTGCCATGCTCGATAAGGCTTGTATCACCGGACTACCTGTTCGAATACCGATGAAGACGCTGAACAGGCATGGCCTGATTGCCGGTGCTACCGGATCGGGGAAAACCAAAACCTTGCAGATCATTGCAGAACAGTTATCCCGGGAAGGCGTGCCTTCGCTTTTGATGGATGTGAAAGGTGACCTTAGCGGAATTGCGGTACCAAGCACCGGCCATCCAAAAATTGAGGAGCGGCACGAGAAAATAGGATTCGCCTATACATCCAGTGGCAGTCCGGTGGAGTTTTTAAGCCTTTCCGACGAACCCGGAGCCCGGCTTAGAGCAACTGTGTCGGAGTTTGGGCCTGTTCTCTTTTCTAAAATTCTGGATCTGAATGAGACTCAATCCAGTGTGGTATCGGTCATTTTCAAATATTGTGATGACAACGATTTGCCGCTTTTGGATCTGAAAGATTTCAAAAAGGTACTTCAGTTTATTACAGGAGATGGGAAAGATGCACTCGAAGATGAGTATGGTCGGATATCATCAGCCTCCACAGGTGCTATTATCCGTAAAATTGTAGAACTGGAGCAACAGGAAGCGGATCGTTTTTTTGGAGAGCGCTCTTTTGTGGTAAATGACCTGTGCGCAACGGACTCAAATGGTAATGGAATTGTTTCCATTATTCGTCTGACGGATATTCAGGACCGGCCAAAGCTGTTTTCGACTTTTATGCTTCAGATTCTAGCTGAAATTTACCAGCAGTTTGAGGAGGTTGGTGATTTGGATAAACCAAAGCTTGCCATTTTCATTGATGAAGCCCACTTGATATTTGAAGAAGCTTCCCGCGCGCTCTTAGATCAGATTGAAACCATTGTTAAGCTAATTCGTTCGAAAGGCGTTGGTATATTCTTTGTAACGCAGAACCCGACAGACATTCCGGACGACGTACTTGGCCAATTAGGTCTTAAGGTACAGCATGCCCTGCGTGCGTTTACTGCTAAAGACCGGAAAGCGATCAAATTAGCAGCGGAGAATTATCCAATTACAGACTTTTATGATATTTCTACCCTCATCACCGAGCTTGGTATCGGTGAGGCTTTTGTTACTGCGCTAAACGAAAAGGGAATACCAACGCCCCTGGTACATACAATGCTTCGTGCGCCGGAATCCAGAATGGATGTCCTGACAGATGCCGAGATTAAGGATATTTTAGATAAGTCTGAATTAATTGAATTTTACAATAAAGAGATCGACCGGGAGAGTGCCTACGAAATTCTGAGCGAGAAGATGGACAAGGTACGGGAAGAGGAAGCTAAAAAAGCCCGGGAGTCTGCCCGTCAAAAAACTACCTCATCCCGAAGAACAAGTAGCCGAAAGCAAAAATCAACTTTTGATCAGATACTGGACACTACCACCAAACGGCAAATAGGCAGAACCATAGCGCGGGAATTAACCCGGGGTCTCCTGGGTGTGCTGGGGATGAAAAAATGAAGTTGTTTAAAAATACTTCAATAAAAAAAGCCTGTGTAGCAATTGTTACACAGGCTTTTTTTTAGTTGCCGGTCGGTTCAGCGCTAAAGCTCTGCCGGTATTTATCCCAAGGCATCTTTCGATGAAAAT
>JAGQWR010000090.1:16157-30299 GCA_020437105.1 Saprospiraceae bacterium | reverse complement strand
GTATTTGAATCTTTCTGAATAAACTATGACCTTATTTTTGCAGGGGCATCTCATAGGGTGGATCCGCAAAAATAAGGTCATAGGTATTTGAATCTTTCTGAATAAACTATGACCTTATTTTTGCAGGGGCATCTCATAGGGTGGATCCGCAAAAATAAGGTCATAGGTATTTGAATCTTTCTGAATAAACTTGAAAACCTCAGCCTTATGTATTTGAATAAATTCTTCTATCTGAAGGGTTGCGCTAATCTTTTTTGCAAACGCAACGGCTGGTGCAAATTGGTCAACATAGGTTACAGAACGGCAGCCTCTGGAGATCCATTCATAAGAGTGGTTTCCGGTACCGCCAAAAAGGTCGAGCACCTTTAAAGATTCAAAATCCAACCGATTGTAGAGGATATTAAATAGGGCTTCTTTGGCATAATCTGTAGTAGGCCTGGTAGGCCACTTATTTGCCGGTGGATTGAATCGGCGGCCCTTAAAGGTTCCCCCTATAATACGCATGCTGGCAACTTTAGAGCTAGTTAATTATGATTGAACCGGAACCGGGCTCAGGCAAAAAAGATCCATATACATGTGAGCCTGGCTTTTCAATGTTCCTGCCAACTGGAAATGCTTTCCCGGATTAGCTTTTTTAACGTCCTTCACATAACGGTAAAGCAGTTGAAAGATTTCAGAGTTTTCAAGAATATAACCGCTAACCTGAATAGGGACTTCATCAGTTCCCAGGTCAAATTGGTCATAAATGAGCAGGACATAGTACACAAAATCTCTGGAGGACTTATACTCAAAGGTATTGTAAATCAACAACTTATTGCCGTCCATCAAAATCAACTGCAAGAGGTTTTGGCGAACATTCAGAAATAGTTGTTTGCCGGAAACATTTTCATTATTTCGATATAAAAAATTGAGTTGCCCGCTGGCAGCGTGCATTATCTGGGAAGATGGCAATGCATGCTGCACCATTTTAATCAATTCCCCGGGAAGGGAATAAACCAAAACAGAATGAAAACCATCAATGGGACTGGCAAAAACAGTTTCGTTATTTTCCGCTGCAAACATGTTTTGAAGGTAAGCAGCTTTTTTACGCTCATTGAATAAACGATCCGGAACCAATGTACTTTTTTGGTTCAGCACCCCGATTCTGGTTTGGCGATAGCTGAGCTGAAGCTGTCGGTCGGAAGCAAGAATTTCCTGGACGGGCCCAACTAATTTGGAAAAATCTGAAACAACAGACTGATATTCATATCGCCGAAGAAGCAAAACTTTCCGGTCATAATTAGACACTAAATAACATAAACTGTCCATCCCGATGAGGATGGACAGTTCACATTGAGGCGCCTGGGCTTTTGAAAAATGCTCGTCGATAAAATCGAAGGCGATCATTCCCAGTTGCCGGAAAGGTTAGGTGCATTCATATCTCCAAACTTCATTACGCGTTTTGGATCATAGGAATTGTCATATTTGGCAAATCGGGCATCACCAAATTTACCCATAAAGATCGAATAGGGAACACCCACCTCAACTACGTTTACCAAAGTTTTTTGATAGGTCATGGTATCAGCAGCGATATGGAAGGAAGCACCACCACCATAGGGTACATAATGGAGGGAATCCAAATTAATCCCTAATGCCTGAATGGAATCGTAGGCAGACCGATAAAGCGTGTCATACCGAATAGCTTCCTGATTATTTGGATCGTCGGGATCCCCAAAGACCTGAATGATTTGGAAACTATCGTTCCGGAGAACATAAGTCAGGGAGTCAAAAGTTGGAGCGAAGGCGCCAGTAACTCCACGAAAGAGTTCTTGTGTCTGGCGAACCAGCATAAGTTTTGCCTTTACAGCATCCTCTCTTCTTTCTTTTTCTGCTTTAAAAGCAATGGGTTCGCGGATGGTGCCAATTAGTACCCAAATAAGTACGGCAACCAGTGCGAGCAAAACCAAATTGATGATCAATCTCATTGTTTCGGCTTGTTTTGATGCAATGATAAGAATTTATTTTTAATCGAATGCGCAACTATGATGGAGAGCCTATTCGGCATTCTCCATTAAATTCGGCTCCTTCTTCAACTGTCATAATTTTGGCTTTGATATTTCCATTTATTACAGCAGTTGATTTTAAGTGAAGGGAATCCTTTACCTCCAACTCCCCTTCAATTTTTCCCATTATCACAGCACTTTCTGCAAGAATGGTTCCTTTCACCTGTCCGGTTTGTCCCATTACGAGTCGCTTGGTACAGCGCACATCCCCTTTTACAAACCCATCCAGACGGACATCCGAATCTGAATTAAAGACTCCCTCCAGGGAGGTATCCTTAGAAATGACGCAAGTGCCCGCCGATACCTGGGTAGAAGATCCATTTGAAGATCCGGAAGCTGGCTGGGTTTTCGTTTTTGCTATAGCCATAGGATTTTTTCGTTTTAATGACTTATTTTTTTCAGGATAGGTTCGACATTTGCTCAATGAACGCTCAAATAAGCGTAAATCAGTACCTTTGCAAGGTATTTAAGGAATCATTTCTACCAAAGAAACACGCAAAAAATCCTCTTTATTCCTGAAAGGCTTAAAAATAGCAAATCATTTGAGAAACATAGACATGAAAAAGGCCATTTTGGGAATTGAGTCCTCTTGTGATGATACTAGTGCCGCAATCTGGATGGATGGTCAGATACTAAGTAATGTGGTTGCGAGTCAGGAAATTCATCAGGCTTATGGGGGTGTCGTGCCGGAAGTAGCTTCCCGAGCGCATCAGGAAAATCTGATTCCGGTAGTTGAAACCGCTATCCGGAAAGCCGGCATTACCAGACATCAAATTGGTGCTGTGGCCTTTACCAGAGGGCCTGGTCTGATGGGCTCGCTTTTAGTAGGGGTTTCTTTTGCCAAAGCTTTTGCCCTAAGCCTGGATATCCCCCTGATTGAAGTAAACCACATGCAGGCACATGTACTGGCGCATTTTGCCCGCGATCCAAAACCCGAATTCCCCTTTTTATGCCTGACCGTTTCGGGCGGTCATACCCAAATTATTGTTGTCAAAGATTATCTGGACATGGAGTTGCTCGGTGAAAGCATTGATGATGCAGCCGGAGAAGCATTTGACAAAACGGGAAAATTGTTGGGACTCCCCTATCCTGCCGGACCAAAAATTGATCAATTGGCTCAATTGGGTACTCCTCGGTTTAAGTTTCCCGAACCACAGATTGAAGGGTTGAATTTCAGCTTTAGCGGACTAAAAACCTCGATATTATATTTCCTGCAAAGGCAACAAAAGGAAAATCCAGCCTTCATCCGGGAAAATTTGGAAGACATTTGTGCCTCTGTACAGGATCGCATCGTATCTATCCTCATTCGAAAGCTCCGAAAAGCATCTGTTCAAACAGGTATCAAGCGAGTAGCAATTGCAGGTGGGGTTTCGGCCAATTCCGGCTTGCGAAAAAGTTTATCTGAAAATGCAGAAACACTGGGTTGGACGGTATTTATTCCCGATTTTGAATTTTGTACTGATAACGCTGCTATGATTGCTGTTACAGGTTATTACAAATTCCTGGCTGGTGTTTTTTCCAATCAAACTGCTGCGCCCCTCGCCCGCTGGGAAATTTAAGGGCAAGCAGATTGCTCTACTTGCCCCGGTCTTTATCTAAACGGGCTGGTTACCGCACACAAAACGGAAGACTCCGCTGTGTTCCACCCTGCACTAGTTGTATGGAATACCAGCCACTCGGGTAGTCGGATACATTCAAATTTAGCTCCATGGCCGCATTAAAAACTTCCGTTTGCTGCATATCTATCTGACGACCCAGTGCATCAAACACCCGCATCTCCAATAGTCCGGAGCTGCCAGGTAAATTAGAAGCCTGAATCAGCAAATTAGTTTCAGCCGGATTCGGAGACAAGCTAATCCTTGCAGCTCTCCAAGCCTCAGAAACCGCACTTTCCATAACCACATTGACTGTCATGGTATAAGTTTCTGTGCTGTAATTTGCCCCGTCAAAAACTTTAAAATCGAAGGATGTGAAATTGTTGCCAAATAAATCAGCAGGTGGTGTATAAATCAGACTTGCTAAATTAGCCAGATCGATCTCTTCATTCATGCCAACAGGAACTCCGTTGTAATTAAGCGTTCCCATATCAACAGAAGAGACTATTCGAACGCCGGCCAACATATCACCATCTGCATCACTGATTGGAAAGTCAGCTTCCGCGAAAAGGTAATCGGTATTAATAAATACATCGACCGAAGTATCCTCCGACTCCGGAACGGCATTTACCGGGGCCAGATTCTCATAATAATACAGATTGTCATAGTATCCTGCCAAAAGTAGATCCAGGTCACCATCATTATCCAGATCAATCAAGGTTGGGTGGAAGAAGGTTTCCGCAGGCAATGGAATACTAAAGGGATCAGCTACAGGTGGAGCAAAAATGGGCTCCTCTGCTGAACCAATATTCTCCTGATAAAACATATTTACAATAGCATTCGGACCATCATAAGCAGTCATGATAACATCCTGGTCTCCGTCTCTGTCGAAGTCGGCAAAATCCATTAGACGCACAAAGTAAACGCCAAGAGATTGATCTAATCCAAACGGATCTGTTACCCCTGCGGCAAATGCTGGCGCCTGTGGGGTGCCTGTATTTTCAAAATAGGTAAATATGCCTTGCTGGGTGGTATGGATAAGATCAAAATCGCCATCGCCATCCAGATCCATCACATCCAGAAAATTAAAGAAATAACCGGATGTAAGTCCAAAAGGATTTACCTGAGCCGCGCCAAATGCAGGCAGATTAGCAGTGCCCAGATTTTCATAGTAATAAACACTACCATCTCCAAAAGCATGTCCGACAAACATATCCAGGTCGCCATCGCTGTCCAGATCAACTAAAACGGGATTGGTAAGGTCTGGTTCATTAACGCCAAAAGCTCCGGAGGGAGGATCTGGAAAATCGGGTGCACTGGTGGTTCCTACATTTTGAAAAAATTTGACATTCCAATAAGGGTTGGCAGGACCGAACGAGCTGGCAAACATATCCAGATCTCCGTCATTATCGATATCGCCAAAACCATTTACCGGAAAATCATACTGGTTGGTCCAACCAAAAGGATTTACCTCACCAGCTGCAAATGGTTGTGCCTGAGCGGCATAAGCCCCCAAAAGGAAGGCCGCACCAGCCAGCGCTTTTCGCAGGCTTGCTTTAGTAAAAACGCTGGCCAGATCTCTGTATAATCGACGTAAACGAGATAATATCCCCTTTTTTTTATCGATCGAAAGTTCCTGCCAGCGGCCACTTTGAACCAGGCGTTCAAATTTTTTGCTTAAAAATCGGAGCTGCCTGTATTTTCTTGAAAACGGGCGGTAAATTGCTTTCATCAGTGTTTGATTTTATGGATAATCAAACAATATACTGAAACTCAATGAATCATAAAAAAACCGAATCCCGGATTGCTCCAAGATTCGGGATAATTTATGTTTTCACTTGTAATGGGGATACTCTAAAAATCTTTAATCAACTTCTTTTTCATTTTTTCAAACTCCTCCTCCGTTATCAGGCCTTCTTTTTTCAGGTGACCCAGTTCTTTAAGTCGTTCTAAAATGGTGCCCTGCCCCTTGTCTTCCTCAACAAGGTCATCCCCGGCAATAATGATCGGCTCATCCATAACAGGTCCCTCTTCTTTCGCCTGTTGGCGCCATTCTTTTGCTACTTGCTTGCCTTTCTCAAATTGTTCTTTGTACATTTTTCGAAGACGAGCAGGGTCAAAATCCAGGATGGTTCCACCTGATTCAAAGTGTTTTTTAAACACCTCACCCAGAGCATAGGTAGATGCACCGGCGAAAATGGAAACAGTAACGCCGCCCAACAAGGAGCCTACACCCGGAATAATCTTTATAAGACTACCGGCGGTGACACGGGCAATTGTCGAACTCGTCAGACTGGTCACAATTGCCTTCCCCTGTGTCTCGGAAAAGTTGACATCATATACCCGACAAAGTTGTTTTATCATATCAAGTTGTAGGGCGCTTACCGCGAATATATCTGCAATTAAAACAGGGATCATGCCTGCTCCCATGGACCAAACCACATGGTTGCGGATGATGGTATCTGCATGGCTGTCCCGATCCGAATTTTCTGCACTCATAAGGCTGTTTTTTATTTTTTTTCCGGCGATTTCTATAATTTTCTTTCCCGGTTTCATATGTTTTTATTTAAGTAGGTTTTTGGGATTTACACTTCAAAAATATTACCTGGCAAGCTGATATGCCTCTTTTTTCGACTATTGGCGGGTATGGCTATACCAGAATAATCAGATTGACCATTCAACCCGGATTTAGCATCCCATTATTCCACTTTTAGGCGAATACCTTCAGAGTGACTTGTAAACTCCGGCGCATACATACATTGAACGGTTGTAATGCCATTCGAAAAATCGCCCCGGTGAATTACTCGAAGCGGATACTCAAATACATGCGTACCCTTTGTGAGATAACTGATGAAAAAGTCTGTAGCCACATCTCTCGGACTCTCATAATAGCCCAAACCTTCCTGCCATTTGTAACTACTCAGGCTTTCGATCGGTTCAAATCCACTGGCGCGCATGTCTTTCATATGCACGTATTCCATGTCGCGATCAACTCTTAATTCAATCCGTACCTTAAGCTTATCGCCCGGGTGCAGCGTTTCTCCATCAATAAGGGGCTCTAAAACCTCTCCCCAATCTGCCAGGGTTACTTTATATACCTGTTTTACAATTTTTAAAGGGGTTTCCTCAAAATGCTCGATCTTATCCAAATCTTCCATATACTGCCAATAAACAGCGCCCCAGGCTATCCCTTTATTAGGATTTGAAACCTCCACAGTGGCCATCTCTTTACTAACATCTTCGCCATTAAAGTGCGTTTTAAAGTAACCTGTGCCTGCCTGTGCTCCTTTTTGAGCGCCGCTTATCCGGGTAGCCCAATCAGCAGATTTTGTTGTTCCTGGTCCAAGTGTAATTTGTACACTTCCCGTTTCTTCCAGCCAGTTATCTCCATTCATCAACAAGGCATAAACTGCTGCGGCCGTTGACTTGGTGCTGGACCAACGATTGGTTTGCTTATTCTTGAGCAACCAGATTTTCAGCAATTCCACCATTTCTGTATCCTGGCCAACTTCATCAAATAGCTCAATCATCAAAGCATGGGTCTCGACCGGAGCCTGATACCAGTATAATCCACCTGGATACAACCAGTATGCTCCCAACTCTTCATTTTGAACAGCCTGCTCTTTGAGTGCCTTAACGATCAAAGCCGGTACTTCGCCTCGGCCTAATCGTTTCAGAGCCAAGCCAATCATTCCTTGCATGTACTGACTTTTTTTCGTCCAGTAGGTCTCTGATTGACCCAGATAATAATCTACCACCTGTTCGATTTTCCCGTCAAGTCGCAGGTATCGTTCGTCCTTTCCGGTGTTCAGATCCTCTTTACTTGCGCGGGATGAACGATCTTCCAGGAAAAACGAGCGGGCATAGAGGTAATGCAACACCATTTGATCAAGGTGATCATCGCTTAACTTCGTACGGCCTTTTTTTACTTCGCGTTCCAGCTCTTCATAATGCTCGACGAGCTGCGCATCAATGAATCTAACTGCACTTTTTGTCATATTCCAGGCAGCTACATCCTCTCGAATATCCCGGACCCCCATTTTATCTAAATGGCCGAGTCCTTCCACAATGTACTGTGTGATATACCAGTTATCCCGACCACCGGGGAACCAGGCAAATCCGCCGGAAGGCAATTGCCGCTCCTGAAGCTTTGCCAGGGCTTTAGCCTGCTCGGTAGCCATGCGTTGCAGGTCAAACAACAAGCCAATATTTCGTCGTTGTTCGGCTTCAGACTGGGCTTGTAAAACCCAGGGGGTTTCTGCGAGCAAGGCTGATTTGAGTTCCTCATTTAGGCTTAGCGGACTCTCCATTGCATCGGTTCCTTTCCAGGATTCAAATACTTCCTTTACACGAGGCGAGCTGTTTGCTACGGAAGTTGCCAGGCTATTCGCGTAAAAGCGAGAGAACAATTGCTCCGAACATTCATGCGGGTATTCCATCATATAGGGCAACGCCTGCACTGCATACCAGGCTGGGTTGGAGGTAAACTCCAGGGTGAAGCCCGTATGCGTCAAGGACGTAGAACTATAATTAGCCAGATGTTGCAGTGTATATGTTTTCGTTTGATTCCCCCGGACAGCCAGCGGGAGGCTTTCGGTTACCAGTTGCCTGTTTGATAGAACCGGAGCTGCATCGCGTTCCGCATCAGCGTAATCACCAGCCTGTGCAAGCACGGTATGTTCGATCAATGGTACTTCCGTAATATCCGGTACTTTGAAGCGCCAGGTGACCGTGGTGGAACGCCCTGGTTCGAGGGTGAAATTCCGGTTAAAGTCGGGGTTATCCTCCCACTTAAAGACTGGTACAGACTCCAGGGGATTCACCAGTTGTAGTTGTACATTCCCCGAAAGGGATTCTTCTGACAAGTTCACCACTTTTGACGTAAATTCAATCTGATCACCCTCCCGGTAGAACCGCGGTGGGTTGGGTTGAACCATCAGTGGTTTCTGCGTTTGCACGAATGCAGTGATCTGTCCGATCTGCAATTCTTTGGTATGTGCAAATCCCAAAAACTTCCATTTAGTCAAGGCTTCATTCATGGTAAACTGCAGCATCACATTTCCTTCCGGATCGGTGCGCAATTGTGGCATGAAGAAAACGGTTTCTTTCAAATTCGTGCGGATAGGAACACCTGGTTGATTGGGTCCAACTTTTGCCGCATTTTCAGTCGCTGCAGGAACCGCAGGCGCTTTATCCATCATATCGACAACACCATCTGCATCAAGCTCCAGGCCCATTGCCGGAGCAGGCGGTGGCGGTGGCGGACTATCTTGCATCGGTGGAGATGAACGGAGCATCATGGGGGAATCTTCTGCCATTTCGCTAAACATCATCTTGCCACCACCTGGATAGGTATTAAAGCCCAAACCTGCGAAAACATTTAGTTGCCGGTAGGTTTTTTGCCCTATATACGAATAGGGGTAGTTCGGCAAAAAGATCCATTGGTTATTAACTGCCTGAAAGCCATCCACATTCCACCGATAAGAATCCGGAAAATAAGTAGGCCAGGATGGGCCGGACCAGCCGTGCGGCACTATTTGATCCAGGGATGCATCATAAAGGGCCCCCACGAATTCGGCAGCCACCTTTGCCCCGTTAGGGCCGGAAATTTTCATCTCCCATACTTCTTCCTGACCTGGAAGGAGCTTATCTCTAAAAGAACGGAAGCTGATCTTCAGATCTTTGTTATCCCAAGGAATTTGTGGGTTTACGGATTGAAGGACAAATCTGTTTCCATAAACGCTTAGGAAATTAAACTTCAAGGCACCGCGATCTTCTTCTTTGACCAGATAGGTAAAAGTTTCAAGCCCTTTTGCTTCTATCCATTTGCGCTCCATTAATTTTCCAGCCCGGGTACTTTCTACCAAAAAGTATTGCGGACCAGCAGGATTTCCGAAGAAAAGGTTCATGGACTCGCCGGGTTTCACCTGGCCATAATCGTCAAAATACAACCAACCGGCTGCAACACCCGGTACATTCCGATCTCCCGGATCAAAGAGTTGAAACTGTTTAATTGCTTTAACTTCCTGACCGGAATCGTCTGTGGTTGTTAATGTTAAGCGATATGTTCCAGGATTCAGTTTAATTTTATCAATAGCTATTTTCCGAAATTTCCCGGAGTCAAATCCTTTATCCCAAACAGTGCGTTTGACTTCCCAATTTAACGGGTTACCTTCCTCTCCATAAGCCAGGTCCGGAAATTTGGCCTGAAAAGTTGATTCATCCATAATTGGCAAATCTGGTACCGGCCAGTAACGCTCTTTCAGGAAAGGAATGGGTGCCTGCAGTTCCTCCAATTTGAGGTTACCGACTGTCTGTGCAGCCTGGCCGTTGAGATTTTCAACAGTAAAAGGAACTACAAAAAAACTATCGCGCCGAATAACATCCGGCAGGTCAATGGAGGCAGTCAAACTGACATACCCTACCCGAACTATTGAAGTTGCCGTATGTGTTTCGCCGGTTCCGTCTATCACATCTGCATAAACGGTATAGTTAAAAATCGGGCTGCTTTCCTTGGCAACCGTACGATCCGGAAGTGCCTCAAATTGAATTTCGAAGCTCCCGTCTGCAGCTGTGGTGGTTTGTCCTTTGGCAATTTCACTGGATGGAGAGCTTGGGTATCTATACCAATATCTCGCCCACCAGGGCAATTGTACTTCCCGTACTACCCGATAATTTACCTGTACTTCATCGAGGGCATTTCCGGCGAAAGCCGTCGCCTTACCCTGAACGCTTATTTCCTCATCTACTTTAAAATCTCCTGTAACCGGATCAAAGCTGACTTCAAATTTTGGGCGCTTATATTCTTCTACCCGGAAATAATTGGCATTGCCCCCAATACTGGAAGCCAAATGCATTTGTCCGAGCAGACGTCCTTCCGGAGCTACAAAGGTTCCTTCGACGGTTCCAAACTCGTTAGACCGGAATGTTTTCTCCTCAATGAGCTGGTAATTGTTGTCTCTAAAATAGATGACCACATTTTGGTTTGGCAGAATTTTCGGTTTTCCGGCAGGATCCCTTTCGCTTACCAGCGCTTTAAAGTAGATCGTTTGTCCGGGTCGATAGATAGCCCGATCCAGGAAAAAATGTGTTTGCCGGACAGATTTGGCCTCGTTTTGGTAAAATTTGCTATTGTAAAACCCGTCGGTATATAATGCATCATCCCCTAAACGGATGCACATTTTATAATTGCTATTATCGCTCTGTTCAAGAGTGCAGAAGCCCGATTTATCCGTACGGGCAGTTTGGATAAGATTCCAATCTGTTTTGCGTCCAATAGAATTCCAGTTACCGCGGTAAAACTCTACCTGTGCATCTGTTTGGGGTGCGCCGCTTTGGCGATCGACCACTAATACTTCCATGCCGGATTCGGCACCTGATCTCCTGCTTTCAGCCAAATTGGAAACCTGAAAGAAGATATAACCCGTAAAATCTGATTCTGAAAAGCCGCTTCCTGAAGAAGTGAGCAGCACATACCGGCCCCCTGGCAGGGCATCAATGGCCATTTCTGTCAGGTGCTCATGGAAGTCATTCGGTTTAGGCAGTGTGAGCTTCCAACTAAGTTGCGTGGGTAAGCCCATTAGGTATTTCCATCTGACTTCGATGGCTTTTTGCTCGTTGGCTTCCAGTTTTTTCTGGATATCATCATTAATCTTAATCAGTCTGAAATGTGTAGCCTCTAAATTTCTAAATTGGATTTGGCTCAAAAGGGGTGCGCCAATCGGATAGACTTTTTCCATCTGGATTTGAAGGTCTTTCCTTTCCAGGCTAGAAATAAGTTGGCGGGCCTGAGAAGCTCCATAGGTACTCGGATAGCGGTCAATAATTTCCTGACACAACTGCCAGCTTTTTCGCCATTTGAACAGGAGTTCTTCATCATTCGTTCCTAGCTGATAAGCCGAGCCTTCATTATATAAAAGCTGGGCTTCCAGGAAAAAAGCCTCCGCTACATTAGGGGTTTTGGCATAAGCCACCTGAAACTGGTGCAGGGCATCCAGGTAATTGCTGGCTTTTTCCGGGTTAACAGCCTTATTATATACAAATTGGAGCCTTCTCAAATCGGCATCCAACAGTATATCCAATCGGCTTTTTTCTGTCAGATGGTGACTTAAAACATCTTGAAAAAGCTGGAGGGCTCTATAAGAAAAAGAGGTGGTATCCTCCGTTTGAAACGCAACCTTTACAAATTCGCTGTAAGGTGCAAAAGCCTTTGGGTCATCGATGTAAAAAGCGTAAGAGGGTTGATTCAAATAGCTGTTGGAATTGCTAAAGTAATCCAATGCTCTATGTGCCAACAAATCATAAAGTTGTGGTCGCAGGTCAGGTTCGTTACTAATCTCACTGGTAATCACCTCGTATGTCTTAGCAGGAATAGCCAAGGCATTGGGATCTGAAACGGAGGCGAGAAAAAGTTCTGCGATACGTGATTCTAATTGAGCTGGAGACCAGGTAGCCTGATCAGTGCTTCGTTCGCCGACAACCGTTGTTCTTTCCTGGATCTGCCAATAGCGATTTTGCAGGTAGGTTTGATAATAGGATGCCAGCATGGATTGCAATACGGCTTTCAGATCTTTATTGGCAGCTGCTATTTCAGACTCTACAAATTGAAGTGCTGCTTCAGTACCTCCTTCTTCCAAACTGGACATATAACCAACCTCATAGGATATACATTTTGCCTGTTGGGGGTTATTTACTTCTTTTTTGGCCTGCTCCAGTATTTTGCCTACAATTTTCCGGGCACTGGCATATTGACCAATTTGATCAAGCGAATCGACCTTCGCCCATTCTTTTTCATAATTTTCAAAGGCCATAAAACTTGATTGGGAAGGGTTTGTAAAATGGAGGAACAGCCCCAGGATTCCTATCCAACCCAGAGCGAAGAACCAATTGCGATATTCCATATTTGAGATTTGAGATTTTTTGTGGCATATAAATTTGGTGCAGTAGCAATATACTGAATTCCGGCTACTAAGATGCAAGAGTAACCACATAGGTGTGTGTGCAAATTAGCTTAACAAATTATTAACCTTGTAAGGGTGGCAGTTGTTCTGTTGTAATACGAGAAATGGAGACTTCTGCACTAATTGGCTTCCCTGATACCAGGAAATCTGCCATTTCATTTGCAAAATAGGGTCCCAGGGAAGCGCCTTTTGTACCAAGGCCATTAAAAATAGCCAGTTGGGGAAATTTTGGATGGACGCCCAGAAATGGCCTGCGATCCTTCACGGTAGGTCTGATGGCTGCTTTATGATCCACAACTTCAAAGGGAACGGTTAGTATATCGTTCAAACGCTCAAGCAGGTATTTTTTACTTTCTGCATGAGGTTGATCATCCGTGAAATTCCAATCGTATTTGGACCCTACCCAATAAATATCGTCTTGTAGCGGCACCAAAAATATGCGGTGTTTAAAGATTTTTTGGAAGCGGACACCCGGAATACGGATAAGCAGTATTTCCCCCTTTGTGTTATTAAAGGGCAGGTATGAAAACCAGGGATTAGAGGCCCCCCGAAATCCTTCACAAAAAACGATCTGCCTGGCTTTTAGATTCCGATACCGAATGTGATCTTGGGCAAATTCCAACGCTTCCGGTTCAAAGCGTTCTGCTATTAGCGCATCGGTTTTTAACAGATAGTCTCTAAAGGTTTTAACCAGGAGGGGCAAATCGACCTGTGCGGCTTTTTGGGTTTCGCCATAACTAAATAATGGAACGGTATGATTTGCATATTGTCCCAGGTCAAAATCTTCCAGCAGAAATTCCCGGTACTCCGGATCGCCTGTTCGGATCAACCAATCTTCTCGTTCCCGTCGATTGATCAGGCTTCGAACAATATTGCCTGGATGATAGATTGGAATATTGAGCAGGGCTTCCAGTGCTGCATATACTTCCATGGCTTTTGGATGGAGCTCGTCGATCATCCAGGTTTTCACATAGCGTCTCCCTGTAACCGGGTTAATCAGACCGGCCGCTGTAACGGAGGCACTGCCTTCCAATCCCTGATCCAGGATTTTGACATTTTTGCCCCGTTTGCTTAACTCGTGAAAAAGCAGGCTTCCTGCAAGCCCTTGTCCGATAATCAAGTAGTCCTGCATAGCCTAAAGTGCGTCGAGTTCTTCCTTTAGTTTTCGGCTGAGGCTTGCAGCGACCAGATCGTAGGAATGATCAATTAATTCCAATAAAAGTTTTTCTTCCAGTGCCCCATCAAAGTTTACCGTATTCCAGTGTTGTTTATTCATGTGGTAGCCGGGTTGAACTTCCTCAAAAGATTCGCGTAAGCGTAAAGCTCTTTCCGGATCGCATTTCAAATTTGCTGTAAAAACATCTGAATTCAGGCCGGTTAAGGCAAACATTTTGCCCATTACCTTGAATACCAGGGTATCCGGACCAAAAGGAAGTCCTTCGGTGACACCTTTCTTAGACAGGCAATATTCTCTAAATTCATCGAGGTACATAAATGGCCTTTGTAGCGGGCTATAGTATTAGACTTGTCCAACTGGAGCCTCAA
>JAGQWR010000090.1:0-16131 GCA_020437105.1 Saprospiraceae bacterium | reverse complement strand
GACAAATTTTATCTTGCACTTCGTTAAAAAGCCTCGCCGATGCTAAGGCATCGTCTACGTTTTTTGCCTTGTTCAAAATAAAATTTGCTTCGCTTTCGCTCATTCATGCCCAGTTGGACAAGTCTAATTAGGAATTTGGTTACTTTAGCGGGAGCTTGGAAAAAAATCCAACCCGGCCCCATAGTTCAAGGGATAGAACGTGAGTTTCCTAAACTTGAAATCCAGGTTCGAATCCTGGTGGGGCCACACTTTTTTTTAACGTTTGTTCAAGTTTAAAGCTTTTCCCCTCCACATCCCGAATATAATTGGTCGTCGGCCTGCACACTTATTTCAGCACTATATTTTTGACCAGACATGGAGTCGCCGCATGCTTTCTCGTTCATTTTAATGGTGACCGGTTTTTTGGATTCATTGAAGGTAAACCAGGTCCATTCCTTTCCCCATTGTTGTGGGTGGCAATACGGCAAGACCTCCACCGTCTGGCCATAATTGGTTGTAAGCGTAATTTTTTCTTTTTTCGGATCAATCTGAATCTTCCAGGCTGGTTCGTTTCCAGAGGCTGTAATCAATCCCGGAGTTTGAACGGGGCAATTGGCAGGACCTTCGGCGGAAGCCTGAAGCACCTGTGTTACGGTAAGTGACTGACCAAAGGGATAGGCTCTACTGGCATGCAGATTTCCTTCCACGAGCACATAAACCGGTGCATAAGAATAATTTGGTTTTACGGCATCATACTCCATCTGTAGCTCTTTGGTGGGTCCGTCTAACCAGACCGGCCGATCGCTGCCACAGGGTGTAAATGTTCTGGACCGTGGCCCAATAGACACCCAGCCTTCCAATACACCTGCTTCCAAACTACGGGAAACCGGTTCGGGATTTGTACTCACCGGGTTTGTTTTTGGATGGCAGGCAGTAAAAAAACCTACAAAAAGGAACGCACAAAAAATGAGATTCTTCATAATGATATTTACACCTTACTTCTTATCCTATAAGAGCGAATGTGCCTGGATCGCCATCACCGGAATATCTGAACGGTAAGCCATGCGCTTCGCACTATTGTAATGGAATAATTCCTGAAAGAAATTTCGTTTATGGGTCAGCATAGCCAGGATATCGATTCCGTTTTCATGCACAAACTCGCTGATAGGCTGAAGTAGATCATTGCCCTCAATCACGTGGAAATGGATGCGCGGATTATCGGCATAACGGGCTTCCCAGGTTGCTCCGGCCTGGCGATAGAATTCCACATTATTTACATCAACATTGACACAAAGCACCTCTGCGTCAAAAATTTCAGCCAGTTTTAAAACCCGATCAAAAACTTTAACCTCCTCGTCCGAAAACTGGGTAGTAATGCCTATCCGATTAATCCGGCCATCAAAAATGGCTCCTTCCGGGATAGCTAAAACGGGAACGGAGGCGTTTTCCATGACTTCACCGGCAATGCTGCCGAGAAAGACCTCTTTTACCCCACTGGCGCCTTTGGTGCCCATAATGATCATATCTACATCCTCTCTGCTTGCTTCTCGCAGAATGGGCGTAATTGTATGTGAATCACGCTTCATCAGGTTGGTAACCCGCACATGGCTCAGACCATTATCACTGGCGATTTGATTTAATTCGGCCAGGGATTTCTTGAAATCATCGAGTTTTTCGGACTCCATTTCCCGGTGTATATCCTCCAAAGTACTATGCACCCGAGTGCCTTTAGGATGGGGAAGATCGTAAACGTGCAACAGTAGTAATTCGGCATCAAATCTATTGGCAAACTTAAGTGCATAAATGTAGGCTCTGTTTGCAACCAGGGAGAAATCAGTAGGAAAGAGGATTTTCTTCATTTTGAAACTTTTGATGGCTTTAAGGTACAAGGTTCCACAAAAAGTCCAAGGGTAGAAAACAAGAATTTATTGAGAATTAATTTACCGGACAAAAAAAGGGAGCCGAAGCTCCCTCAAAAACCAGTTTGTAAATCACTCACTAACTTGTAATCGGTTCTGGGTAAATCACTCATTATTCCATTAGACCAATTTTTTGGAGCCGAATCCCGCCAAGTCATCCACTCCAACATGGGCTAATTGTATCTTAAGACGGCAGACTTTTTACTAAGTCACAAAAATTGAATTATTGGTTTGAAAAATCTTTCAGCAGGACTTCCATAAAGACGGGCTGATGATCAGAAAAGGCAAACTTTAAAGGGATTCCACGTACAGATAATGCCTGTACATTTGGTGAAATCAGGAAAAAGTCGATCAGTGTTTCAAAGGTTTCGCCCGGTTTATAGATGTCACCAGCTTTCCGATTTGTGGGAATTGTGGGATCATATACCCATTTCCAGTCATCGGGCAAAAAGGCAGGATCAATGTTGATTTGGGTATAGCCCAATGGATTTTCTTTTACGAAACTATCAAACTTAAAAAAGGGCGGACATTGATTCCAGTCGCCACCAACTATGACATAATTTCCGGCTTCGTATGCCTCCAGGAGGAGTTCCCGCAGAAAATCCATTTGTTGCTTTTTTAAGGCACCGCCGGAATCATAGGCTGAATTATGCACATTTACAACGATTAACTCTTTACCCGAGCTGGTTGGATATCGTTGCACCTCCGCACATCGATCTAATTGAAATACCCGTGTTGGCCAGGGAAAACTGCCGGGCAATTGTAGTCGTTTGGAATCTGTTGGGCTAAAGCGACTATAACTTGCCAGCCCCGAAAGGACCCGGCCGTATGCTTTCCAGGGCTCAAATATTGGCAGTGGTACTCTGGGTGCTTTATAGTTGGGGGCAAACGTGGCCTGATAATTATCAAGTTGGCTCATGACTTGCTCATATTCATTAATACCATAGCTTCTTTTAGAGTTGAAGTCAACTTCCTGGAGCAGGTAAAAATCTGCCGGATTTTCCTGAATCGTGGTCAGGATTCCATCCACATTTTTAGTAACCAGAGATTCTGACGACCGCACCATCCGTCCGCCGGAAAAAAACATACCGCCCTTATCATAAAAAAAGTTGGATTCGGCTCCCAAGCCGCCATAGCCCAGGTTCCAGATCATAAAGGACAGCAGGCTATCAGCGATTTGTGGTTCCGGACTGCCGTTTTGGTCTGATTCAATTTGAATGACCGCTTCCGGTTGATAATCGGTGAGTGTACCATGTACCAGAACAATGACCACATATAAGAGTACAAGTAAAATGGCCAGTCCGAGTATGCGCAGGATTCGTTTGATCATAAGGAGTTATTGGATAAATGAATAATTGAAGAAGCGTGGCAATTAAAAAGAAAGGAGATCCTCCATCCCAAAACAACCTTGTTTTCCGGGCAACCAGCTGGCAGCAAGCAAAGCCCCGTTTGCAAACCCTGCTCTACTTTTTGCAATGTGAGCGATGGTGATTTCATCGGTTTCGGATGACCAGATTACCTCATGCGTCCCCGGTACATTTGCTTCCCGCAAGGAAATAATTGGAAGCTCATCCGGGCTTCCGGCCACCTCTTTTACCCATTTTGACTTTCTGGAGATTGTATCGACAATCCCTTCAGCCAAGGTAATGGCTGTACCACTTGGGGCATCCAGCTTTTGGGTGTGGTGGATTTCTTTCATACGGACGTCAAATTCGGGCTGGTACTCCATAATTTGGGCCAGTTTTTTATTCAAATGGAACAGGATATTTACACCCAGGCTAAAATTTGAAGCATAAAAGAATGCTCCCCGGAGTTGATCGACCAACACACGGAGTTCCTGCATTTTATCCAGCCACGCAGTAGTACCTGAAACAACAGGAATTCCTGCTTCCAAAGCTGTTTTAATATTGGCAAACGCCGTTTCCGGGCGCGAAAACTCAATGGCCACTTCAGCGCCACTTTGCTGAAGCTTAGCCTGGGTCAATTCGCTTGCATTTGCACTGGAAATACGCATAACAATTTCATTGCCTGATTGTAATGCAATCTCCTCAATTGCTTTTCCCATCTTTCCGTAACCAAGGAGTGCAATTTTCATAAGTAACTATTTTAAGATGTGTTTGGGTTTATAAGGTAAACATAAAAAGAATGGCCGATCGCAAATACGACCGGCCATTCTTTTTAATACCAGGGGCTAACTAGCTTTTAGAATAGCCTAAGACCCATCCAACGATGCCGCCGGTAATACCAGCTAAAATTCCAGCTACCACAAAATCAAACCCGACCATTTCAAGTGTCACTGAATTGGACATGGAAAACATGCTCAGATTCATAGATAGTGAAATGATTGCGCCAATAACAGCACCTGCCATAAAGCCAGTCTTAAAGGTAGAGATACCTGCCCAACGACCAAAAATAACAGCAAATAACAATCCGTAAAACAGGCAACTGACCGCCATGGCCCACATGACCATTGGTTCTTTTGCATCTGCAGAGGAGGACATAAAGACATCCTCCAATAACATGCCATAAACAATCCAGCCCAGGAAGAAATAAGCTACTCCGCCAGCTAGTGCACTTAGAAGAATTTTGTTGGTATTCATCTTGATAAGTATTGGTTTCAAATGTTTTGTTTTTAAAGATAGTAAAACATTTGATGCTTTTGCTCGCAGGCAGGTATTTTCCTATAGGCACATGAATCACTGTTTTCCAGCGACTTGCAGGCAGCTATCCAGGTACAGTAAACGCCTTAGGGCAACCGTATGTTAGTCCAACGAAATCTGGGATGGGTTATTCAGACCAGGTGGCAACTGGTTTTTGATCGAGGATTGAGGCCAATTTTTCTAACACAAAATCTACCTCTTCACGTGTATTATAGTGCGAGAAAGAGAACCGCACATTCACTCGATCTGATCCCTGCCGTATGGCTTTTATAACGTGTGAACCAGCATCTGCACCTGAACTACAGGCACTTCCGCCACTGGCCGACACGCCGGAAATATCCAGGTTGAAAAGCAGGAGCTCTGACTTATCATTAGCAGGGAAAGAAACATTCAAAACGGTATAGAGGTAATCGCCGTCGTGATCGCCTTCAAAGCGGATATCGACAAAACGACTGGTCAGATTTTCTTTGAAATACTGCCGTACATCTTCAATTTTATTTCGGCGCTCTTCTAATTGGTCACAGGCCATATCCAGCGCCTTGGCTAAGCCAACAATGCCATAGACATTTTCGGTACCGGCTCGCATATTGCGTTCCTGGGCTCCGCCATCAATAAAGGGTTTGATCTGTGCATCCCCATTAATATAAATGAATCCGGCTCCTTTTGGTCCGTGAAACTTATGTCCGGAACCGGAAAGGAAGTGGATCGTCATTTGGGAAACGTCAATGGGCAGATGACCCACAGTCTGGACTGTATCTGAATGCAAAAAAGCACCATATTCGGAACACAACATAGATACACGCTTTAGGTCAAGAACGGTTCCGATTTCATTATTTGCGTGCATCAGGCTTACCAGGGTTTTCACATTCGAATCGGCAAGCATACTGGCCAAGGCATCATAATTTGGCCGGCCAAACCCGTCAATAGGCACCAAATCAACCTGGACACCTTCAGAATCCATGCGCTCCACAGTATGTAAAACACAATGGTGTTCAACAGGTGAGGTAATAATACGTTGAACGCCTAGATCACGCACAGCGCATTTGATAGCCATATTATTAGATTCGGTGCCACCGGAAGTGAAGAAAATTTCTCCGATGGAAGCATTAATTCTTTTAGCCACGCGCTTTCTGGCATCTTCCAGAGCAGCCCTTGTTTTCCTGCCATCTGAATGAATGGAAGAAGGATTCCCAAATCCTTCCCGCATTATTTTTAGCATTTCCTCAATTACTTCCTCGTTCAAGGGTGTGGTCGCTGCATTGTCCAGATAAACCTTCATTCCTAGCCTTTTAAGAGTTCGTAGATGTCTGCCTTAATTTTATTGGCCAGGTGTTCTGCAATTACTTCAGAGGTGCTTTCTGTGTAGATTCGGAGAACGGGCTCTGTATTTGAGCGCCGTAGATGGATCCATCCATCCTCCAAATCAATTTTTAGTCCGTCTATTTGATTTAACTGCTCCTGACTATACTTTTGGGCAAGTTTTTCTAAAAGGTGATCGGGGTTAATACCTGATTCCAGTTCGATCTTATTTTTAGACATGAAATAAGTCGGAAATTTTCCTCGTAAGACGGAGGCTCTGGAATCCGATTCAGCAAGATAAGAAAGGAATAGCGCAATTCCAACAAGCGCATCCCGGCCATAGTGCAGGGCGGGTAATATGATACCGCCATTACCTTCGCCGCCAATTACAGCTTTTTCTGACTTCATCATTTCCACCACATTGACCTCGCCTACTGCAGAAGCCGAATATTTCCCCCCGTGTTTTAGGGTGACATCCCGTAATGCACGCGTTGAACTCAGATTGGAAACCGTATTTCCAGGTGTTTTCTGAAGAATATAATCTGCGATGGCCACCAGGGTATATTCTTCTCCAAAATAAGCGCCATCTTCCTGTATAAATGCCAGACGATCCACATCCGGATCAACAGCAATACCCAGATCTGCTTTTTCTTTTAAAACGGCCTGCATCAGGCTGGTCAGGTTTTCCTCCAGCGGTTCCGGATTGTGGGCAAAGCGGCCATTGATCTCCCCATTTAGCACAGAATATTTACAACCCAGGGCATCTAAAAGTGCTGGAACGGCAATTGCTCCGGTTGAATTGACCGGATCAACCACTATCTTGTATTTTTTGCTCCGGATCAACTCTGTATGGACCGTGGGGAGCGCCAAAATTTTATCAATATGATGCTGGATGGCATCCGTGCGAACCTCATAAGTACCTATAGACTTCACATCTGCATATTCAATAGCGCCATCGGCTAAAATACGGAGCAAAGCCTTTCCATCTGCAGCACTGATAAACTCTCCTTTTTCATTCAGAAACTTGAGGGCATTCCACTGCATGGGATTGTGACTGGCGGTAAAAATAATCCCGCCGGCTGCTGCTTCCTCCTGCACAATCATTTCAACTGTAGGCGTAGTTGACAGTCCGAGGTCAATGACGTTCAAACCCGACAGGCGCAGGGTTTGAACAACCAGTTGGCTGACCATCTCACCGGAAATTCTTCCGTCGCGTCCCACTACAATCGTTTTATGTGGACTGTTTGCCAGGCACCAATAGCCAAAGGCAGCAGCAGATTCCACAAGATCCTGCGGGGTGAGGTTTTGTCCGGCTTTTCCGCCGATGGTTCCCCGGATTCCGGAGATGGATTTTATCAGTGTCAACTGGATCGCTTTTTTGATTTCAGGATATACAAGAGGGCAAAAATATAAAAGCTAAGAGAACTTTTTTAATATTGCTTCGAATGCAGTGCATAATTAAGAACTGTTTTCGTCAATCAAGACCTCTGGCATGCTCGACAGTATTTTACAGTTTGATCTGGACTTGTTTAAAATCCTCAACAATAACTGGCATTCTCCCTTTCTGGATTGGTTATTACCCTTATGGAGAGATAAATATTTTTGGATTCCTGCATATATACTTCTTACTGCCTGGTTGTTGCTTCGTTATCGTTTAAAAGGGCTATGGTGCCTGTTGGCATTGGTGATTTGTGTCGGATTAACAGACACCCTCTCCCACCGGGTGATCAAGAAACAAGTGCAACGGCCTCGTCCGTGTAAGGTGTTAAACCAGGATGCTGGTGAGATCAGGCTACTGATTAAGTGTGGCAGCGGGTACAGCTTCACCTCCAACCATGCTGCCAACCATTTTGGAATTGCTACTTTTCTTTTTTTTCTTTTTTTTGGGAAGGCTCCCAGGTGGCGCTGGATATTATTTCTTTGGGCAGCCAGTATTTCCTATGCGCAGGTGTATGTTGGCGTGCATTATCCACTGGATGTTTTTGCCGGGGCCATTCTCGGATTTCTGGTCGGCTGGTCTGTAGCCTGGGTTTTTCGAAGCAAAATCGGGTTCCCGGATCAAATTCCAACCGCATGAAATGAAGGAACATATATGTCTTCCATTATACCGGAGCCTATAAATCAAAAATAAACATCCGAAGAATCTTAGTAACTTGAAATTCACTATTTTGCCTCATAATCCAAATTTATCACACTACCAGGAAGCAGTTGAAAGTATGAAATTTGATAAACGAGCGTTTTCCTTAATAATTATTTGCTTTTTTGGGGCATTAGGCTCAATAGTCGCTCAGGCCAGCATTACCGGAACCGTGAATGACAAGACCAATGGAGATCCATTGATAGGTGCTGCGGTTTCCATAAAAGGTACAACGATTGGCACTGTGACAGATTTTGACGGTCAATTTATCCTGAAAACAGACACCAAGCCTCCATTCACACTCACTATCAACTATATTGGCTACAACAGCCAGGAGTTTGAGGTGAGCGATGCATCCGAACGTATTCGCATCCGTTTGGAAGAACAATCGGTGACAATTGATGTCGTTGAAGTTACGGGACAGCGAATTTCCGAAAAACAAAAAGCAGCACCACTCACGGTCGAATCCATGGATTTGCTTGCGATCAAACAAACGCCTTCGGATAACTTTTATGACGGCCTGGGCAGTCTTAAAGGTGTTGATCTTACCGCTGCCAGCCTTGGATTTAAAATTATCAACACCCGTGGTTTTAACAGTACCAGCCCTGTTCGATCATTACAAATCATCGATGGAATTGATAACCAGGCTCCCGGGCTCAATTTTTCGTTGGGCAACTTTCTGGGCTCCTCTGAGCTTGATGTCGTAAAGGTGGACCTCATTCAGGGTGCAAGTTCCGCTTTTTATGGCCCGAATGCCTTTAACGGGGTAATCAGCATGGAAACCAAAAATCCTTTTGTACACCGTGGTTTAGCGGTTATGCTTAAAGGTGGTGAACGCAACATGTTTGAGGGGGCCATTCGCTATGCTGATATTACCCGAAACAGGGACAGTTTACCTGTTTTTGCCTATAAGCTAAACTTTTCCTACCTGCGTGCAGATGACTGGGTAGCAGATAATTACGACCCGGTATTTGGCACCGAAACAGGTACCACAAATCCTGGCCGTTATGACGCTGTCAATATCTATGGAGACGAGTACAGTCGAAACATGGATCTCACCGGTGCTGCGCCCTGGGAATTTGTAGGTCTCGGACAATGGCATCGCACCGGGTACAAGGAAATTGACCTTGTTGATTATGGCACCCGAAATTACAAAGCCAATGTCGCCTTCCATTTCCGTACGGCTCCGAAGAAACAGGAGGAAAGTCCGGAGGTCATTATCTCCAGCAGTTTAGGCTCGGGTACAACGGTATATCAGGGCGACAACCGATTTAGCCTCCGGAATATCCTGTTTATGCAACACCGGATAGAGTATCGGAAAACAGATAAATTCTTTTTCCGGGTTTATGCTACACAGGATGACGCGGGTGACTCTTACGACCCGTATTTCACAGCCTTAAAACTCCAGCAACGTGCCAAATCGAATGTGGAATGGGCGACTAGTTATGTAAATTATTGGAGAAATAACATAGAACAAAAGATCGACGACCAGGGATACCCGCAATTGCAGATCAGTTTTGATCCGGATGGCAATCCGATCATTACTTTTGATTATGAAGGGGCTCAGCAATGGCTTCAAGACAATAATGATTCGCTAACAGTATGGCATATTCGTGCAGAAGAAATAGCGAACAAGGGTGGCAGTACAAATTTACCGTTTTTTGAACCGGGCACTCCCGAATTTGAAAAGGCTTTTCAGGAAATCATCTCTGCTAAATCGAATGATGAGGAAGGGGGTACCAAATTTTACGATAAATCTGCGCTATACCATGCCCACGGAGAATACCGGTTTACCCCGGGATTTGTCAATGAATGGGTGGTAGGTGCGAATACCAGGCTATATACTCCTGTCTCAGATGGCACTATTTTTTATGACACGGCAGGTGTAGTGATTCGGAATTTTGAGTTTGGGGTATATACCGGTATGCAAAAGAAATTCTGGGATGAGCGCCTGACGGCGAATGCCACCGTTAGGCTGGATAAAAATCAAAATTTTGATTACCTGGCTTCTCCGGCAGCATCTATTGTTTTTAAACCGCGTCCCAACAACTATTTCCGCCTGTCTTTTTCTTCTGCGATCCGAAATCCGACACTGACAGATCAATACCTGAATCTAAATGTCGGGCCGGCTACTTTGGCCGGAAACCTGAACGGCGTAGATAGTTTGATTACGATCAATTCGTTCCTTGACTATATTGACACGCAGTTGCGAGACACACTCGAGTACTTTAATATTGATCCCATCCGGCCGGAAAAGGTAAAGACCTTTGAGGTTGGATACCGCACCACCCTGTTCAACAGGTTGTATGTGGATGCCGGGTATTACTTCAATATTTACAACGACTTTATCGGATATCGCCTTGGTATTGAAAGCGGATTTAATGAATTTGGCTTTCCGGTTGGGACGATAGTATATCGGTATTCCGGAAATTCTACGGAGCAGGTAACGACTCAGGGGTTCTCTATTGGATTCAACCTTTACTTTTCTAACTATTACTCCTTTTCAGGAAATTATTCCTGGAATAAACTCAACAAAGCCTTCCCGGATGATCCAATTATTCCGGCATTTAACACACCCGAACACAAATTCAATATTGGCATATCGGGCCGGGATATTGTCTGGCAATTTGGCGAGCGGTCTTTACGCAACTTTGGATTTAATGTCAATTACAAATGGATAGAAGGTTTCATTTTTGAAGGATCCCCTCAATTTACCGGATTTGTGCCCTCCTACGGCTTGCTGGACGGTCAGATAAACTTTAACGTAAAAAAGTGGGATACTACCTTTAAATTTGGAGCATCAAATATTCTGAATAACAAACAATTTCAGGCTTATGGCGGTCCCCGAATCGGACGTTTGGCTTATGCCTCCATTGTTTACGATTTTAGAAAGTTTTGAAAATAATTCAATTACAAAAAATGCAATCTATGAATCTTAGGAATTGTTTACTCTTATTTTTTGCCTTTACCATTTCTTTCCAGCTTTCTGCCCAGGAGCGTTATCTGGATGAATTATTTACGGATGTTACTGTAACGTCGAATGTAGTTTATGGCGTAAATGCCACGATTCTGCTGATCAGTGACCCAAACGTTGGTGAAGCTATTCCCCAGCCGCTCATTATGAATGTATATGAGCCTACTGGTGACACAGAAACCGAGCGCCCGCTTGTGATTTATCTGCATACCGGAAACTTTTTGCCACAGCCAGCTTTTTGCAGCATTGGCGGGCAATTAATTGACGATGTTTTGGTAGAGATTTCTACCCGTTTGGCAAAACGAGGTTATGTAGTAGCAACTATTGACTATCGTCTTGGATGGAATCCTGTTGCCTCTACGCAATCTGAGCGTACTCTTACCCTGATCAATGCAGCATACCGCGGTGTTCAGGATATTCGGACCTGTATCCGTTACTTCAAAAAAGATGTTGTGGAAGGCACCAACCAATTTGGTGTTGATACTTCCCGTATTACCGTATGGGGACAAGGTACAGGTGGTTATGCCAGTTTAGCTGCTGCAACCATTGATCAATACGAAGATATTGTTCTGCCTAAATTCACGTTCGACTTCATGGGTATTCCGGTACCAATGGTTATTCCAGCGGTCAACGGAGACATCTACGGTACATCTGTAGGTATCGTTCCTGCAGGTACGCCTCCTCCATTTACTGTTGGAGACACCTTATGTTATCCAAATCACGTGGGATATAACTCCGATTTCCAGCTTTGTGTAAACATGGGTGGAGCATTGGGTGATATTTCCTGGTTGGATGCATCTGATCCTCCGATGATCTCTTTCCATGTACCAAACGATTCGTTGGCTCCTTATACAGAAGGAATTCTAATCGTACCTACTACCGGTGACCTGGTGGTAGAAGTACAGGGTAGCTATGTTATTCAACAAGAGGTTAAAGCACTTGGTAATAATGCTGTATTTGCAGGCCAGGATTGGAATGATGAATACACTGCCGCTGCAAATTTGGTGAACGACGGAGCAGATGGTTTATTCCCATTTGTCTACCCTGTATTCCCGGATCCAACAAATCCGCCAAACGGTGTAATTACAGTTTCTGCACCATGGGAATGGTGGGATCAGGCTGCTTACACAGATGTTTACTGTTTGCTGAATCAGGATTTTGATTTGAATACCATTGGTCTGGCAGGCAACCCTTTAATGTCTGAAACACAGGGTATGGCTTATGTTGACTCTATTATGGGCTACTTCCTGCCACGTGCTTGTCTGGCATTGGATTTAGGTTGTGATATCAGTGCTTTTGTTTCTACTCAGGAGGTATTGACTGCTGCGCAGGTGAATTTGGAAATGCGTCCAAATCCGGCAACTCAGGAAGTTTACCTGGAGTCAGGTCAGGATTCTCCAATGCTTGATGTGATGGTATATGATCTGAGTGGTCGTTTACTACAATCGCATATGAATCAGCATACAAATGAGTTCATCCTCGATCGAAACAATTTACCGACCGGCATGTATTTGGTAAAAATCCGTTTCGAAAAAGGCATGATCACACAGAAATTGATCTACAAATAAGTGTAGCCCATTTCTGTAAAAGCAAAAGAGCATCCGGGATTCATTTCCGGATGCTCTTTTTTGTTTCTGTTTAAATCTGCTCTTGCAGAAATTTCAGCGTATCCACCCCATCAGCATAATCATCCAGCGCCGGAGACTGGGCTTCGCCGAAAGGCGCTGAAGGCCCTGACCAAAGGATCTGATCACTCACTACCAGTTGAATTTCGTCCTTTCTGGATTCCAATTCAGATTGAAGTGACTCATAATCCTGATAATATTCATAGTGCAAAACGGCTATCCTGGATTGCAGGCTTTCATCTTCAATAAGCATGACACAGCCATTACTGAGAAAAGCCTTTCTGTTGAGCGAAAACAGGGCAAAATTATAGTCGAAGTTATTTTTGTATTTGGAGTGCATCACCAGGTGCCGAAACTCATGCAGTGCTTCCAGTAAAGGCGAAAAATTATACCCTTCCGGCACATACAACTTCGAGACATTCCGGCAACCAAGGCCAAAATATCCGAAGATATCTTTTCCGAGCTTCAGAAAGGTTTCTGCCGATTCAGTTCCGTTTAATACAGCGACTGCATTCCTGTTCTTACGGATAATATGAGGGTACTTCCCAAAATAAGTTTCAAAATACCTCGCCGAATTATTTGACCCTGTGGCAATAACGGCATCCAGATTCTGAAGCTGATCCACAAGCTGAAAATAAGGTGCAGCTCCCGGTTCCCACTTTACTATTTCCTTCAACAAATAGGGCAATACAAACTGATCCTTGGAAGACGGTTTTATCTGGCAGTAATGCCCGGCCATAAAGGTGGTCATAATATCATGGAATCCGACTAAAGGGATGTTTCCGGCTAGGACCAAGCCGACTGTTTTGGGTTCATTCGACTCCGGAATTTGGTAATTGCGGAGCCAGGATTCCAGTTTTTCTCTGCTCAGGAAGGAACTCCGTATGGCCTCCAAGGCCTGTTTGTAATTTTCGGTGGTAAACCACTGGTTGTGGTAGTGGGTTTGGTGGATCAGGGCATCGAGGAATTCGTTTTCCGCTGCCAAAAATTCACCAAGCTTCACCATTAATTCCAAGCGTTGGGATAAATTCATGAAAGCCACTTCTTAAAGAGATTTTTTCCGACGGCGGTCGGTGACATAATTGCGCCAAATATTCAGGGCCGAACTGAAATCTTCCGGGATTTCACATTCAAAGTAAACACGTTCGCCCGTTCTTGGGTGTTCAAATCCCAGGGATTTTGCATGTAGGGCCTGGCGGGGAATCACCTTCATGGTATTTTCTACAAATTGCTTGAATTTACTGTAGATCGTACCCTTCATGATTTGATCTCCACCATATTTGGCATCGCCAAAGAGTGGGTGGCCTTTGTATTTCATGTGCACCCGAATTTGGTGGGTACGTCCGGTTTCAAGCTGGCATTCAACCAAACTTACATAATACATGGGCTCCAGTGTCTTGTAATGCGTGATTGCATTTTTCCCTGTTTCTCCTTCCGGGAAAACATGCTGCATAGTCCGATTTTTCGGACTCCGGTCAATAAAGGCATCAATGGTGCCTTCTGCCGGATCCGGTTCTCCCCAAACGAGAGCTACATATTTTCGGTCGATCGTGTGAAAGAAAAACTGTTTTGCCAGAGAATTCATAGCAAATTCCGTTTTTGCTACTACTAACAAACCGGATGTATCTTTATCAATCCGGTGCACCAGACCAATACGATTCCCCAGATTTCCTTCCATGACGGGGAGATCATTTTTGCCATAATGGTAGGCCAATGCGTTGACCAGCGTGCCAGAATGGTTACCGATACCAGGATGTACCACCATGCCAGCCTCCTTGTTTACAATAAGAATATCGTCATCTTCATAATGGATATTCAGTGGAATATCCTCTGGTCTTAGTCCGTCGGAGTCGCGAGGCGGACGTGGTACAACGACCTGAATGACATCATTGGGTCGTACACGGTAATTTGGTTTGATCGTTTTTTCATTCACTAACACAGATCCTGCCCGGATAGCCTGCTGGATACGGTTACGGGTGACCCCGCTCATTTTATCAAAAATGAATTTATCAATACGCAATTGCTCTTGTCCGGGATCGACAATTATCTCTCTAAAATCCTGATAGTCATCTGAGATTTCCTGCTCCTCTTCGTTTATTTCTGGCTGGTTCATTCGCTAATTTCCTGACTGCAAGTTTGGGTACTACAAAAGGCACCTGCTTATGTGAATTTCAATATTTCTCAAATATGATTTAAGCTATATTTGGGCAAAGATACGAAGCGATTGTCAGGTTTGTAGATTTTGGGGAGATGACGAGTTATCCGTGTAATACGTTTCGATTAAAACTCAATCATGAAAGAAAAGATTCAATTTGACACTATTTGTGCAAAGGAGGTACCTGATCCAAGAACAACAGCGCCGCACATACTCCCGATTTATGCCACTTCAGCCTTTGCCTTTGACAGCATTGATCAGGGTATTGACATATTTACCGGCAAGGAAAAAGGGCATGTTTACAGCCGATATGGGAATCCGACAATAGAGGCTGTCGCCGAAAAAATAGGCCGTCTGGAGGCATTTGGCCTGGACGTTGATCCGGGAGCCATACTTTTTAGTTCAGGAATGTCGGCTATTTCTACGTTGATAATGGGCCTGTTGAAAAGCGGAGACACTATTCTAAGTCAGGGCAATCTCTATGGAGGAACCACAGAGTTACTCACTAAAATCTTCCAACCGCTGGGCATTCAGACAACTATGCTCGACCTACGGAATTTGGAAGCGGTTGAACAACAACTGAAAACAGACCCAAGTATCCGGATGTTGTTATTTGAAACCCCGGCTAATCCGACGCTTGCCTGTGTAGATATGGAGGCGCTTTGTGGCTTAGCAAAAAAATATGGAGTTTATACCTTTGTGGATAATACCTTTTCGACTCCCTACCTACAGCAACCTTTTAAATATGGAGTAGATTTTATCGTGCATTCTACGACAAAATTCCTCAATGGCCATGGCAATTCTATTGCAGGTGCGTTGGTAGGCCGGGACAAAGAATTAATGCGTACCAAAATTTGGACAGCCATGAAACTGGCCGGCACCAATTCCAGTCCGTGGGAGGCTTGGTTGGTGCACAACGGGATGAAAACCCTCGCACTTCGTATGGACAGGCATTCGGAAAATGCACTGGGGCTGGCGCGATTCCTCGAAGCACATAACAAGGTGGATCGGGTAAATTATCCCGGTCTGGAATCGCATCCGGATTATGTATTGGGCCAAAAACAAATGCGTGCTTCCGGAGGCATGTTAAGTTTTGAATTGGCGGGAGGTTTGGAGGCTGGCAAAAATTTGATGCGAAAATTAAAGTACTGCAGTCTGGCCCCGTCTTTGGGAGAAGTTGACACGCTGATTCTGCACCCGGCATCCATGTCGCATCTGAATATTCCGAAGGAAATTCGATTGAAGAACGGCATTACGGACGGCCTGATTCGGGTAAGTGTTGGGTTGGAAAATATAACAGATATTATTGGTGATATTGAACAGGCAATGTAAAAAGTAGTTGCGTTTTCACGCGGAGACGCGGAGGGGTTTCACGCGGGGATT
>JAGQWR010000089.1 GCA_020437105.1 Saprospiraceae bacterium | reverse complement strand
TCGAAGACAGATTCGTCGTATCGGATGGCAACAAACTCGTGGTCGTGATTACCAGACTGTCGCAGCCAAAGGTGTTTTGAAGTATCACCTCCGTGATTCCTACCTCATTCGGATCGCAGGTACTCGAAGACAGATTCGTCGTATCGGACGGCAACAAACTCGTGGTCGTGATTACCAGGCTGTCGCAGCCAAAGGTGTTTTGAAGTATTACCTCCGTGATTCCTACCTCATTCGGATCGCAGGTACTCGAAGACAGATTCGTCGTATCCGACGGCAGCAGACTTGTGGTCGTGATTATCAGGCTGTCGCAGCCATCTGAACTTTGCAGCACCACGATTTCCTGGCCTACATCCATCGGATTGCAGCTGGTAAGTTGAATCTGCGTGCTATCAGCTTCTGCGAAAGTGGTCGTGATGATCACCAGGCTATCGCAACCAAATTGATTTTGCAACAACAATTCTTCTACACCAGATTGATTCGGATCGCAGCTACTGGCCGAAATATTAACGGTATCAGATGGCAGCAAAGAGGTCGTCGTAATCACCAGACTATCGCAGCCGAAAGCATTTTGAAGCAACACTTCTACCGTTCCTACTGCTGCCGGATCGCAGCTACTCACACTCAGGTTTGTCGTATCTGCAGGAATCAATTCCGTAGTTGTAATTATCAGGCTGTCACAACCAAATTGGTTCTGTAGTAAAAGCTCCGTGATTCCTACTTCGCTGCTATTGCAGGTAAGGGAATCCAGAAAGACGGTATCACTTGGCAATAAGTCGATGGTGGTAATCAGGAGGCTATCACAGCCGGATGCATTTTGTAGAAGCTCCTCAAAAACACCAGTCTGAGCCGGGTCGCAGGATGCACCGGTTAAATATGTTGTATCTGCCGGGAAAAATAAAACCTCTGTGATTACCAGGCTATCACAGCCAAGTTGATTTTGCAGTAATTCTTCAGAGAAACCAGCCTGTGTTTGATCGCAGGTAATAGTAGAAAAATAAGTCGTATCAGATTCGAGGAAACTCGTAATTGTAATAAGCAGGCTATCGCATCCAGCTGCATTCATTAATTGCAGGGTATCAGAGCCTACTGAGTTTGGATCACAACTTGTCTGATTAATAATCGTGTTGGGCGAGCCCCCAAAAACAAGCGTTTCAATAACCAGACTATCACAACCGTTCGAGTTTGAATACAGTTGCTGACTTGTTCCCGCTGCATTTGGATCACAGGTAATACCGTCCACAAAGGTGCTATCCGCAGGTGTTACGTTTAGGGTTGTAATTAGCACAGAATCACAGCCCAGGCTAGTCATCAGCGTATCGAAATAAACCCCCGGCTCTGTTTGCCAGTTGTTTCCAACAAAGAGGCTGTCGCCCATGCAAATCTCCAAATCCTGTGCTTCCAACGTAGTGAAACCCACCGTGACAGTGGCTGTTCCCATCGGAACAGGATCCACACACATCGCACCGCCAGAAGCTGTAACACTACTAATGATATAGGTATTCGTAGAGAACGGCACTACCGGAAAAGATACGACACCCCCAACGCCGTTTAGTGGAAACAGTTGCCCTGTATTCACATTTTGAATTATCAGATTAACCGGTGCCGGCCCGTTTACTGTGATTGTCAAAGTAGCTGTTTCTCCTATACATATACTTTCATCACCAGAGATAGTGACCGTGGTATTGGGCAGAAAAGTGATCAATACTTCATCAGTAGCTGTACAGCCATTTGCGTCTGAGACAGTAACACTATACAACCCGTTATCCGAAACATCGATTGTTTGTGTTTGTTGGCCGGTACTCCAAAGGTAATTCAGACCAGGGTTACCGGCATCAAGGGTGAAGATCTCTCCCTCACATAAAAACTGGCTGGGCCCCAGATCTACCGTGATATTAGAGCCAAAGACATTAATATTTGCTACAGCAGTATTGCTTAAATCGGCATTGATCGTTGTAAAAGATACCTCAATAGTGCGCAGGCCGGGTGTAGGTGGCGCTGCAGAATTTTCATATAATACTGCGGTTAAGGCTGACAAAAAGGTGGCTATGTTTGTCCCTCCCTGATTGACCAGGGTTATGGTAGAAGTACCGCTACCTAAGACCAGAATTCCGGGTACCGGGTTCAGTGTCAGAAACTCCAATGGGCCGTCAAGCATACCGGATGCTATCGTAATCGTCATGGTGGAAATAATACTACCAGATATTATTGAAGCATCAACATCCGCAATAGGCGTACTTGTATTTGCACAATCAATATCTGAAGCATTAAAATTGAAACCAGATGCTCCGGAGCTGTTATTCCCATCCAAATCCAAGGTAAATTCGTCGCAATTTATTGGCGGGTTAAAATCATCCAGGGAGGCCATCCCGGTAATAGAAATCGGAACCTGGCAAAGTAGTATCTGCGTTTGTGCATCGGGATCCAATAGGTAAATATCTCCACCTGGAGAATTGCTAATAAGCTGCGTACAACTATTATAATACCCGGACAGGCCCCATTGTGTGCCGTTGGTGCCCATTATTAACTGGCTCGCACCAGGGTTATTAAAGTTTATCTCGTAGAGTCCTGAAAAGGAAGCATAATAAGCCGTACCATCATAAAAAACAATATCCCCTCCTGCTGCTTCAGGCAGTGGTCCTAAGTTTGTGGCCAACCCCGTTGAAGTATTTATCTGAAACAGGGCAGCGCTGGCACCAAACAATTCATTCATATCATTACATGCCAGTGAGTTGACTCCGGCACCTCCTAAGCTCCCGATAAGGGTTGCCTGAGCTGTCAACGGATTGACCGAATACAAGTTAAAGGCGTCTGTAATATAAATTGTTCCATTCGGACAAATGGCAATATCCAATCCGGATACGGGATTACCATTTGTATCCAGAACCGGTCCTATTGCACTAAACTGACAACCATTACTCAGGTCTATGACAACCAACTGTGTTGGGATTTGCGAGGTGACCGCATAAATCAATTGGCCGGAAAGGGCGGTGCACCAAAAAAGAAAACCAACCAGAAATAGTAGCGAACGTTTGGTTTGCATACATGGGAAGATACAAAAAGGTTCTAATAGATAAATAAGCAAGGCCATTTTGCCTTACGGTATTTCTAAAAGTGTCAACTTATGAGCAAATCTTATGCTTTGGGCTACTTCCCAAACATCTGTGCCGCAAAGTCTATTGCCCCTTATGTGTTTCCCAATTTTTTCGAATTAATTTATAGACCTGACAAACACTTGTTCCAAACTGCCTGTTTTCTTCAAACTGAAAGCCTAATCGTTCATAAAAACGAATGGCCGCTTTATTTGAAGCCAGAGGATCAATAAGAATGGATCTTACCTTAGGATCTAAAAAGCACCGTTCTATAGCCTGTTTCATCATTTCTGTACCATAGCCTTTTCCTAAATCAGACTTTTCCCCAATCCAAATATCAATTGCCCGAAGATTTGGAGCAATAGTTCCCCAATAATGGGTTTCCTCTTCTGCCGGATCAATTATTTGAATAAATCCAATGGGCCTTCCGGCTATTTCAGCAATCAATTGTTCTCTCCAGGAAGGAAAACGGGTCAGCTCATACGCCCAATTCCAGTCGTCATCCGGGTCAGCGTCAAAGACATGTTGCTGTTGATCCCAATATTCCAGCAGGGTTAAGTCCTCTATACCTGCACGGCGAAGATTTATTATTCTGTTTTCAGACATTGAGTATGCGTTAATAAATCCTATTAAAAATAATTCCTCCACTAGGTTTACAAGCTGTGATAAACGCACTTTGAAAAGGAAAAGACATACTTTATGTATATTTCACACTATATTCCCGGTATTTCCAGAATCAGCGCCATGAGGTATCCCTGTACGTTTAAACGTTCCTTTCTTTTCAAACTATTATTGTTTGTGCTGTTTTTCATACAGACAGGCAAGATGGAAGCGCAGTCTTTTTTAGATCAAAAGATAGCAGTCTCCTTCTCCGGACAAACGATGACGGAGATATTAGAACAAATTGACCGAGATTTTGCAGTGGACATCTATTTTGATCCGGCACAACTGCCGGCAGAAAAATATCAATTAGGCTTCCGGGATATTTCCCTTCGTCAATTTCTGGAAGGCCTTTTAAAAGACACGGGACTCGGCTTTGCCCTTTATGAAGATTACGCCATCATCATTGCTCCCGTAGAATCCCTGGATTTGGAATTCACTCAGGAATACTTTCAGGTTAAATATGGAAAGACCGAAGCTGCTGCCGAACTACAAACTGAGGAGATCGTCCAACTCGGAGACCCGGCTGCCATTGATGTTGACGGCAAAGCTAAAATCCAGGGGCAGATCACCGATGCCCAATTTGGAGATCCCTTAATTGGGGTATCTCTTTACATCCCAAAACTCAACAAGGCGGTAATCACAGATGGTTCCGGAAAATACAGTTGGGAGTTGCCAATCGGAGAGCAGGAGGTTTTAATTCAGTCGATTGGTTATGAAGAAAGCAAAACCAGACTACAGGTTTATGGTGATGGCACCTGGGATTTGGCTCTGCGTCCGAAAGCCTACAATTTTGAGGCCGTGGTAATTAGTGAAACGGCAACAGATGAAAACATTTCTTCTACTCAAATCGGGCTGGAGCGATTAAGTATCAGGGAGATAAAAGCACTTCCCGCATTAATGGGCGAATCGGATGTCATACAAAGCTTACTTACCCTGCCGGGAATAACCAGTGTCGGAGAAGGAGCCACCGGGTTTAATGTACGAGGTGGCAGCATTGATCAAAACCTGGTCACCCAGGATGGCGCACTGGTATTCAACAGTTCGCATGTACTTGGATTTTTCTCCATTTTCAATGCCGATTTGATTCAGGGAGTTTCGCTATATAAAGGGAATATCCCGGCACAATATGGTGGCCGTATTGCTTCATTTCTGGAAGTAGAAACGATTGATCCGGATCCGGAAAAATTTCATATTCGGGGTGGTGTGGGTATCGTATCAAGTAAACTTACCCTGGAAGTTCCAATCATAAAGGGCAGCACATCGTTGCTGGTTGGTGCGCGAAGCTCCTATACCGACTGGATGTTAAAAGCCTTCCGGCGAAATCGGGACATTCGAACCAGTTCGGCTACTTTTTATGATCTAAACGCAAAAATTACCCAGCAATTAGGTGGCGGCAGTAATATTTCCATTGGTTTTTACCGGAGTCAGGACGAGTTTCAATATTCCCGATATTTTGGTTTTAAATGGGGGCTTCAGCATGTTAATTTGCAGTGGAATCAAATTCTCGCAGACTGGCTCTCCTCCAATTTGGAAATGGCCATTGGAGATTCCTACAACACATCCTTCGATCCGGAGGGTGTTGATGCCTTTGAACTAGATGCCGGTATCCGATACTATAGAATCAAGGAGAATTTTTTTTTCAACCTCTTTGACAATCAACAAATACACTTTGGGGCGGAGTGGTTGCGGCTCGACCAAAGCAACGAAACATTAAATCCGGGTGCCCCCGAATCTGCTATTATCCCGGTAACTGCCACAAAGGATCGGGGCGAAGAACTTTCCTTTTACCTGAATGATGAGATCACACTTAGTCCCCGAATATCGCTTTCAGCAGGTATTCGATATACTATTTACAAGCAAAAAGGACCAGAAAGCCTGTATCAATATGCGGGAACAGATTTACCTGACCTGAAAAACCTCGACGACACGCTTTTTTTTGAGGCCGGTCAGATCGTTCAAAACTATCAGGGTTGGGAACCCCGCTTATCAGTCCGCTACCGGTTGGATGTAAATACCTCCCTTAAATTTAGTTACAATCAGTTGTATCAATACATTCATCTGATCTCTAATACAGTAGCTGCCACACCGGTGGACGTATGGCAATTGAGTACCCCTTATGTACCACCCCAAAAGGCAAACAATTTCTCGTTTGGGGTTTTTCGAAATTTTAAGGGCAATAATTGGGAGACCTCGCTGGAAGGATTCTACCGGATACTGGACCAATTGGTGGAAGTGCGCGATCTGCCGCAAATCCTGCTGAACGAACACCTCGAAACAGAACTGCAGCCAGCCAGAGGAAGAGCTTATGGATTAGAGCTTTCTATTAAAAAAAATACAGGCAAAACCCGCGGGCGATTATCATATACCTGGTCGCGTTCGCTGCGACAGACTCCTGGCGAAGATGGAACTGTTAAAATTAATCAGGGCGATTGGTTTGCCTCGAGTTTTGACCAGCCCCATAGCTTAAAACTGACACTTTCACAGCAGGTAAACCGGCGCCATACATTTGCTGCCAATTTTGTTTATAACAGTGGGCGACCGATTACAGTACCAATCGGGAATTTTTTCGCCGGACCAACACCTATTCCACTTTATTCCGACCGGAATGCTTTTCGGATTCCGGCCTATCATCGACTTGACCTATCCTATACCATTCGCAGAAATGCGGTGCGTACCCAACGTTATAAGGGCAGTTTGACCTTTTCGATTTACAATGTTTATGCCCGTAAGAATGTCTTTTCGATCTTTTTTGAACGCGATGTCACAACAACCGTTCAGGCCTATAAATTTTCTGTATTGGGTGCTGCACTTCCAGCTATCACCTATAATTTTGAATTCTAATGAAATTCCGGCTAATCGCAATATCATTTCTCGCTTCCCTGGTATTTTTCAGTTGCCTGGAACCTTATGAATTTGACAGCAAGGAGCTACCAGACGTTTTGGTAGTCGATGGAACGTTTACGAGTCAACATGATCCACATTATGTGACCTTGCGCAAAGTTTCCCCTTACGGTGAAGGGCCGGGCGAAGCTGTTCCCTTTGCCGACCTTCGACTCCTCAATGATCTGGGCGAAATCGGGTACTACCAGGAAAAAGAAGCAGGTGTTTACGCTTTATCCCCCACCCAAATGACTGGCGAACCGGGTCGAACCTACACCCTTGAGATCACGTTGGTGGATGGAAGAGTCCTTTTATCCAAGCCCCAGAAAATGCTTGCGCGAATAGAGGCCGACTCCGCCTATCACCAATTTGACAAATCCGACCTACGCATTTTTGTGGACACTCCCGTACCAACAGATGAAGATGTATTCTTTCGTTGGTCGCATGATCAGGTGTTTTCGTTTGTCACCCAACCTTGCAACCCGTTTGGCACAGTTTTCACCTGTTATGTGTATATAGATCCAATTGCCCAGCAATTTTACACCGGTTCCAACCGCGGATTGGACATCGACCATTTATTGGCCAAACAGATATTGTTTGATCCCGATTTATCTGCCAAGCCGATCGAATTCAAAAACAGCCATTACTACAATGTTTACCAAAGACGCATCGACGAGGATGCCTACAATTATTGGAATCAGATTAACCAAACACTAAACCAACAGGGCACCATCTTTGATCCGGTACCGGCTACAGTCAGAGGCAATATGTATTTCCAGGAAGATGTGGAGGAATTAGTACTCGGTTATTTTGAAGTATCAAATATAGATACAGTTCGAACCTTTGTGACAAACAGCGAAGTCGATGATAATGTAAATGGATTCCGAAATTACTGTCCTGCGATTAATAGTTATTCTGATTATTTATTTCTAATTTATACATCAAATCCACCGCCAGATGAGTGTTGCTCCTGTGGTTTATTTGACAACCAGATTGAGCGACCTGATTATTTCTAAGCTATGGTACAGACACTCATTTCGTTATTTTTTTTACAACTTTTTCAGACCGGAAATCCGGTTCCCGAAAAACTCTACGCGCAGGTAAGTCAGCCATTTTATACCGGTGGTGATATTATCTGGTCGAAGGTGTATTTCCTGGACACAGACTCTTCCGAAATTCAAAGTCGGGTGGTTTATGTCGAACTCCTGGATCCTTCCGGAAAGCTGATTCATCAGGAGCGCATCCAGCGTATGGAGAATTATGCAAATTGGAGTTATCAACTCCCTTTTGACCTTCCGGGTGGCATCTATGTTTTGCGTTTTTTCACCTTGTGGAATCTAAACTTCGAACCACCGCAGGTATATGACTACCCATTTGAATTACTTGTTGGCAATGGCACCGGCAGCGCCCCTCCTGATTATTCCAAGTGGGAAAACAATCGGATGGTTGTAGGACCATTACCTGTTCAAATAAATCTCCAACCCGAAAAAGATGTATATCAAAAAGGCGAAACGATCCGGGTTTATCTGGAAGCAAGCGCCGATATGGGCAGCCCGGTTCAGGGAAATTTTTCGGCAGCGGTTACGGATGCTGCCTGGATTCCGCCCATTTATGCAACACGTCCTAATTTCCAAACCTGCCTGAACCGATACGAAAAAACCGCCTCCATTTACCAGGCCCGTTTTTCACCGGAGACCGGACTTCGGGTAGAAGGTAAAGCCTATCAGACCGAAGACGGTACCCTGCTTGAAACCAACTACTTGTCGCTACACTTGGTAGAGCACAACAATTACCTGCAGGAGCCCACAGAAGATGGTGCCTTTGTTTTTGACCTGCCTGCCTTTTACGGAACCCAAAATGCCCAGATTCATAATCTTAACCCGTACCAATCCCCGCTGCCTAAAGTCGAGATTATCGAGGCTGCTGATTACCTAAACTTTGATCCAAACATTCAATTAGAAGCTGCTATAGTCGATAGTACCGCTCGAAACCGCTACCTTTTTTTGATGCGAAAACAGCGCAAATTTCGAGAACTGTTTAATCAGGCTCCAACTGAAATCCGGGAATTACCCAAACAAAAAATTGCTTTTGGTACGCCAAGCAAAACCTACGACATGGCTGATTTCGAGCAACTAATCAGCGTAGAAGAGTTTCTAAATGAAGTGGTGCTAACTGCCCGCCTGAAAGGCAAAGAGGGCGACCGAAAGGTATTTTTACAATCCTCGGATGACTACAGACGCTATTCTCAATCGGCCTGGTTTCAGGTAGATGGTTTTCTGATATCAGATGCCTCCTATGCTATGAATATCCCATTTGGGTCTGTTAAATCTATCGAGATTTATTCCGACAAAGAACGGATTGTAGCCCATTTTCCATCCATTCTAGCGGCATTTGGTGTGATTGGTATCAAAACCAGGGAAGGTACCTTACCCGCCGGCCTCCAGGATGTGAGCAACAGATTTAATGTTATGGGCTACCACTTTCCTTACGAATTTCAAGATCCGCCGAG
>JAGQWR010000088.1 GCA_020437105.1 Saprospiraceae bacterium | reverse complement strand
CACGCAAGCCGCAGGCGAGCACTCCACCCGACGCGAAGCGGAGTTTCCCCAAGATAGTTTAAAATTCGTCTGTGACGAATCAACGGAATTAACGGTTTAAACGTTTCAAACGCGTTAAACCTTCGCGAAGCGAACCCAACAAGGCACAGGTTTAGCCTTTTTCCTACCTTGGTGGTATAATATGGAACAACGCCACAGACATACCTTTGATCGGATAGAGCGCCTGAAGAGCAGGAAGCTCATCGGACAGTTATTTCAGGATGGTTTGGCGGTGAAAGCATTTCCGTTGCGGTTTATTTGGAAGGAAATTTCAGAAGAACAATCGCTTTCTCCTGTTCAATTTACCGTGAGTGTACCTAAGCGACGATTTAAACGAGCAGTTGACCGAAATCGGCTGAAACGGCAAATCCGGGAAAGCTATCGTTTGCGAAAGGCCACTCTTTATCAACAACTTCCAGACGGCAAGCGCTATGTGCTGCTGGTTTTGTTTGTAGGATCGGAAAAAATCCCGTATCATCAAATTGAACGCGCCATGGAAAAAGGGCTTCGAAAATGGATGGATGAATTTAGGGCACGGCCAACCAGAGTTGAATAATACCTGCTCTTTAGAAAAAACGAGACTAAATGATGCGCTTCTTTTTACTCCTGATGTTCCTGTTTGGCTTTATTATGTTACCTGCACAGGTTTTACTTCAAATCGAGAAGTATGGGAGTCCGAAAACCCAGAAACTTGGGCTGGGCACCTATTTAGAATATCGATTGTACGCTTACGACGAATGGCAGGCGGGGACGATTGAACGCCTGATCCCGGAGGAAGACATTATTGTATTGAACGACCGTTATGTCAAACTTTCGGATATTGAAAGCTTCCGATTTGACAGTCCGCAGCGGTGGTCCAGACCACTGGGCAAAAGTTTATTAACATTTGCGGCCAGCTGGGCATTATTTTCGGCAGGTGCGGCCCTGGTCAACAACGAAGATTACCCCTACACCTGGGGGGATGTGGGGGTGAGTGCTACTGCCGGAGCCAGCGGGTTTTTAATACAGCGAATATTCCGGTATAAAAAATACCATTTTGACAAACGTAATCGGCTTCGGATTGTGGACCTTTCGATACATGGATAGATACGATCCTTTAAAAAGCCGACTTTGCTAAAAAGACGTTCATATTTGTATTCAGGTCTTTTACCAGCACCCGATAGCCATTTCTGGGATCGTAAATTACATCCATAAACATCACACAATCTCTGGCTTCGATAAAGTACATTCCCTTTTCGGGGCGTATGCCGTCTCTCCAGAAACGTACAGGGCGATCTAACTTAAAAAGTGAGAGATCGCAGTTTTCAGCATTAACGACCTCGTTTGCCAGGATAACATAGGCGGATTTACCCATAAATATTTCCTGAAGTTGGGGGCTGTTTAGTGCATCGGTAATAACGGGCTCAAGAGCACGTTGGGCAAGGCTGGTATTCAGCAAGGCCAGCAAAAATGCCAGCATAAGGACACTTTTTCGCATTTGAATGATGCTTAAGGATTTTTGTTCTCCGTTCGTTTTTTCTGTAATATCCCCGGTATTTGATCGGGCAATTAATCGATAAAATATTCAATTGCCAATGCATAGCCTTTTAGGCCAAGGCCTGTTATGCAGCCATCACAGCGGTTTGCGGTTAGCGACTTTTGTCGAAAGTCCTCCCGGGCGTAGATATTACTAATATGGACTTCCACCACAGGTGTTTCAATAGCACTTATGGCGTCAGCTAGGGCGATAGATGTATGAGAATAAGCACCTGCATTCAGGATAACTCCCTGATAACTGAACCCGGCTTCCTGTATTTTGTCAATCAGATCACCTTCATGATTCGATTGAAAATAATGCAGGGTTACACCCGGATATTCCATTTGCAGGTTTTCAAAATATTCTTCGAATGATTTACGGCCATAAATTTCGGGCTCGCGCTGGCCGATCAAATTTAGATTAGGACCATTCAGTATGAGCAATTTCATTTTATGAATCTAGTTTGCCAAATCCGACAGAAATTTGATACGAACCAATTGAATTTCTTCCAAAGTTATATCATCTTCCTTTAATTCGGAATAGGCTTGATCAACAGAATCTGTTTCTGCTTCCATGAAGTAATCGTAAATATCCTGCATGGAATACTCATCTACATTGTCCTCAATATAATAATCGATATTTACTTTGGTGCCAGAATGTACAATAGCGACCATTTCTTCCATCAATTCTTCCATACTTAGCTGATTGGAAGAAGCAATATCAAACAATGGAATCTTGCGATCAATACTCTGGATAATATTCACTTTCACTTTTGATTTATTGGCAACTTGTTTCACCACTAAATCAGAAGGCCGTTCTATTTCATTTTCAACCACATACTCCTTGATCAACTCAATAAAGGGCAATGCGTATCGAGATGCCTTCCCGGAACTCACACCTGTGATATTCGCCATATCCTCTATTGTTATCGGATAATGCGTAGCCATATCTTCCAGGGAAGGGTCTTGAAAGATAACAAAGGGCGGTACATTTTTTTCTTTCGCTACGCGTTTGCGAATGTCGCGCAGCATTTGAAGCAATTGGCGGTCGAGTACTGCTGATCGGGTCGGTGCCTCATCTCCAACACTTGCTTCTTCGTCATAATTGTGGTTAATCGGAATCTGTACCTCGGTAGGTTTTTTCAGGAAATTTCGTCCCTTTTCGGTCATTTTAAGGAGGCCGTAGGTTTCAATATCCTTATACAGGAGGTCGTTTAATAAGGCATGCCGAAAAACACTTGACCAAAATGTATCGTCCTTGTCTTTGCCAATTCCGAAAAGGGGTTTTTCATCAAAACGAAAATCCTTGATTTCTTTGGTCTCCTTCCCTACTGCAAATTCAACCAGTGTCTTTATTTTATAATTTTCACTGAGTTCTACTACGATCTGCAGTGCTTGAGCCATTTCTGCTCCTACTTCCACTTTCTTTTTTGGATGGCGGCAATTATCACACATGTTTCCGCAATCGGAATCATCATAATCTTCGCCAAAATAATGGAGTAAAAATCGACGGCGACAACCGGTTGTTTCGGCGTAAGCCATCACTTCCTGCATCAGTTGAGTCCCCATTTCCCGCTCAGAAACCGGCTTATCCCGCAGAAATTTCTCCAGTTTCAGAATGTCTTTATAGGAATAATAGGCAATACAGGCACCTTCCAGTCCGTCGCGTCCGGCACGGCCGGTTTCCTGATAATAATTCTCTATACTTTTCGGAATATCATAATGTATAACAAAACGCACATCCGGTTTATCGATTCCCATTCCAAAGGCAATCGTGGCTACAATGACGTGGATATCTTCCATGAGGAAGGCATCCTGTGTCTGGCTCCTGGTTTTGGCATCCAGCCCGGCATGGTAAGGAGCCGCTGAAATACCATTTACGTTCAGCATTTTTGCAATCTCCTCTGTGGATTTGCGTGCCTGAACATAGATGATCCCCGACTGTCCGTTTATTTTTTTGATGGTCTGAATGATATTTTTCAGCACCGCTTCTTTTTTGCCTTTCGGCCGAACCTCGTAGTACAGGTTATCCCGATTAAAAGAAGAGACATACTTCTTCTCCTCTTCCATATTGAGGTTCTTAACAATATCGGTCTGCACTTTGGGCGTAGCCGTTGCAGTAAGAGCCACAATGGGTATATCCTTACCGATAGCATCAATCATCGTGCGGATACGGCGGTATTCCGGTCGGAAATCATGTCCCCATTCAGAAATACAATGGGCTTCATCTACGGCTACAAAGGAAATATTTACCTGCTGGAAAAATTCAATATTTTCGTCTTTGGTGAGGGTTTCCGGCGCGACATATAACATTTTGGTTTTCCCGTCCATGATATCCGCCTTGACCGCCTTCATCTGGGCCCTGGTCAGAGAAGAATTTAGAAAATGGGCGACCTCATCTTCATCGCTATAGCTGCGAATACTGTCAACCTGATTCTTCATCAATGCAATGAGCGGAGAAATAATCAGAGCAGTACCTTCAAACATCAGAGCCGGTAATTGATAGCAAAGTGATTTACCACCACCGGTTGGCATTATCACGAAGGTATCTTCGCCTGCCAAAACATTCTTTATAATAGCTTCCTGTGTTCCCTTGAAGCTGTCAAATCCAAAGTATTTCTGTAGTGCGCCGTGGAGTGTTTCTGTTGTCGAAACCATGGGATATTCGTTCTTAATTCGTTGATCTTAGATTGCTGCCTGGAGCTTAATACGTTAAGGGCTTTATATTTTATTAAACAACTGCTTAAAGTAGCGAAATTTCGCCAATTTTATTGCATCGTTTGGAATTCTGGCGGGGGTCCTGTTTAAATTTAGAAAATTTCTACCTTTCAGACGAAGGAGTCTCCATTTAAAGTCACAAAACGAGGGTAGATTGTTAAATTTAACAGGCAAAATGGGCAGAAAAATAGATCCTGCCTCAAAAAGCCGTCAAAAATACATTTTTAAAGTGAGATCAAAAAATCTGATTCAGGAAACTGCCCGCAACACCATTGAGATCGAAAAACAGGCTTTAGGCATGCTCCTGGATTCCATAAACGGCCAATTCATAGCTGCTGTGGAGGCAATTTTCCAGAGTAAGGGCCGACTGGTTTTGACGGGAATTGGCAAAAGTGCCATTGTGGCTCAAAAAATCACTGCAACACTTAATTCTACCGGCAGCCCGGCCATATTCATGCATGCCGCGGATGCGATACATGGCGATTTGGGCATGATCCAGGCCAATGACATGGTACTGTGTATTTCCAAAAGTGGCGAAACTTCTGAGATTAAGGTATTGGTGCCCCTGGTCAAACACCTGGGAAACAGCCTGATCGGGATGGTTGGTCGAGCCGATTGTTTTTTAGGGCAACAAGCCAATTATACCCTGCTGACCCCAATCATCCAGGAAGCTGACCCGAATAACCTGGCACCTACAGCGAGCACAACGGCCCAAATGGCTCTCGGAGATGCAATTGCAACGTCTCTCCTGGCCCTCCGGGGTTTTAGTCCGACCGATTTTGCCCAATTTCATCCGGGTGGCATACTCGGCAAACAAATGTACCTGCGTGTCGCGGATGTATATACCCAAAACGAAAAGCCGCAGGTAGCACCAGACGCCACCATTCGCCAAACGATTCTCGAAATGACTTCCAAACGCCTGGGCTGTACCGTCGTAAGCCTGGGTGGTAAGATTCAGGGGATCATTACCGACGGAGACCTGCGCCGGATGCTGGAACGCGAAAAAGACACGGCCCATCTTTGCGCCCGGGATATCATGACGGTGCAACCCAGAACGATTGCCCCCGAAGCACTGGCGATCAAAGCACTGGAACTCATGCGGGAAAAAAGCATCACCCAACTCGCGGTCGCATCAGAAGACAATTATCTTGGCATTATCCATTTGCATGACCTCATCCGGGAAGGATTGGTTTAGGCGCAGCACTCCATGAAACGACTACTTTGGTTTATAATACTTCTTACAGGGAGTCTGGCTTGCGGGAAAGCACCACTTAGCAAACCAGAGCCTGCATTTTATCATTGGCAGCAGCAATTTGATCTCCAGCCAAATGAGCTGGGGCTGCTCGATTCCCTACAATGTCACAAAATATATCTCCGGCTTTTTGATCTGGATCTTAACGATCAACAAACAGCAGTGGAGCCTTTTTCTACCCTTTCCGGGGAATGGCCTGCTGACAGATCTCTGGAGATTGTACCTGTTTTCTTCATTAGCAACCGATCCTTTTTTAACCTTAATCCCATGGAGGTAGATAGCCTGGCTGATCGCCTGGTTCGAAAAGCCCGGGATATTATTGAAAACGCCCCTGTTGGCATACGGATTCAGGAGTGGCAATTGGATTGCGACTGGAGCAGTAGTACCCGGGAAAGTTTTTTTCGATTTGCTGCACGCATTCGCGAAAAGCTGAAAACAGAAAATACCCGGCTTTCGGCCACCATTCGCCTGCACCAGATTAAATATGCGGATAAGACAGGAATTCCCCCCGTTGATCGCGGTATGTTGATGTTTTATAATATGGACAATGTACGCGATCCAGACACCCAAAACTCCATTTTGGATTTGGATGTAGCTGCACAATACCTGTCTGGTTTTGATCGCTATCCCTTGCCACTCGACCTGGCCCTGCCCACCTTCAGCTGGGCAGTCTGGCAACGGGATGATAAAACGATCGGCCTGCTCTACCCTTTTGACGCCAGCACGCTGGAAGATACATCACGTGTAAAAAAGCTAAGCGACCAACAATTTGAGCTCTTGAAAAGTACTTATCTTGATGGCAGGTTTATATATGCCGGAGATGTGCTTCGCCTCGAAGTAGCCAAGCCCGAACAATTGCTGGAAGCTATGGATATGCTACAAAATCATTTGCGTGCAGAATCCAGAACACTTGCTTTTTTCGCCCTCGATAAGCACCTGATCAATTTTTATTCACATGAATCACTTGAGCAAATTATTAACAGCTGGAACGAATCGGATAACTAAAGTCGGACGTACATTCCTTCATAAATCCCGGCAATTGGCATTTCCGCTGGCATTTCTGGCAGCCATGCTTTTCTCAAACCAGGTGCGCAACGAATGTGGACCGGGAGCCGGAATTTATGGTTTCCAGGGCTACTCCTTTTTAAACGATCAGGTACTTCGTAAAACGCCTTCTATTGGTGCATTTTACCTCGATTTTGAATCTATGGCGATGCTCGCTCAGGGAAACAGAAAGGATCAGGTTATAGACAATGTCACCGAATGGGTCATCAAAGTCTGCGAAAATGCACTTCCCGAAGATGTTGCCAATCTAATTTATAATACTCCTGTTGACATCCTGCGCCAATTGCGCACCGCTATACAAAGTAAAAGTATCCCGCCTCCTGTCGTCCTCTCCGGAAATACCTTTATGAGCTTCCTCTACCGCAATAAATGCGAAGAAACCATAGACTATCTCATCTTTGCTAAAGAATGCGAACCACATGTAAAAGCCGGGACAGATCCCTGGAAAGAGCAGGCACGCAATGTTCCGGCGATGGAGGAACTCATAGAATCCGGCACCAGGCTGTTTAAAAAAACCGAATCTGATTATATAAAATTGCGGTATGCCTACCAACTGGTACGCCTGGCCCATTATGCCGGCAAATATCAGGAGGCATTGGATTTGTATGATTACCTCATGCCCAAGTTAGATCTGCCCCAAATAGAGGGAAAGCCCAGCCTGATCTACTATTGGTTGCTCGGACATAAAGCCGGGGCGCTTTTAAAAACCGGTAAAAAGATTGAAGCAAGTTATCTGTATGCCCTGATTTTTCAAAATTGCCCCAGTCGGCGGCAATCTGCTTTCCGGAGTTTTGCTATTAAAACGGACGAAGAATGGAGTCAGCTCGTGCTTTTATGTCGCAACAAGAGTGAGGAAGCCACCATGTATGCCCTGCGCGCGCACAACGCGGGCAGTAAAGCCATGGAGGAAATGCAGCGTATTTATGAGCTTGATCCGACACATCCCTTTCTGGAAATCTTACTTCTGAGAGAAATAAAAGAGTTGGAACGTGATCTTCTCGGACTGGAATTCAACGATAAAAAAAGCTACAATCAGCGAAATTATGGCATTCCGCGTCCTTATGCGGGCACCTATGTAATCAGTATGCAGGCATTTGTGCATCAACTCTGGTCGGAAGGGAAGGTAAGTAATCCGCCGCTCTGGCAGCTGGCTGAAGGGTATCTGGAGTTGTTATCTGCCGATTATTACGCGGCAGCGAAAAACTTCCGCGAAGTAGAACCCAAATTAAAATCGCAGGAACTGAAAGATCAACTGGCCGTATTTCGGGTGGCATTGGAAATAAGTGCCTTTGAAACGCCAAGTAAAGAAGTAGAGGAACGAGCTTATCGAATCTGGAAAGACGAAAAACTATTCCGAAAATATCCCGATTTTTCAGATTTCCTGGGGGATAAACTGGTTCAATTATATGAAGATAACCACCGGCCGGGCAAAGCATTTCTTGCCCGATATACCCTCAATGATCTGCGGATGAATCCGAAGGATGATGTTTTGGATGACCTCCAGAAAGTACCCCCGGAGTCGGAGCGCACCCCCATTGAAAGGCTGTTGTTTCGGGATGATGAAGGAGCGGATATTCGGAGTGACCTGTACGACATGGAAGCGGTTCTCCTTTTTCAAAACTTCCAACTGGAGGCTGCCTTGCAGGTATATAAAAAAATACCCCGGACAAAATGGGATAACTATGGGCCCTTTGACCCCTTTCGGGGAAGTTTTACGGATTGCATATCCTGTGCCCATAGCAAGGATACGGCCGATCTGTTCAACCGCGGAGAGTTACTCGAAGAGTTGCTCGATCTGGAATACAAGGCCCGGGCAGAACCCGTAAACAGTGCTGTTTACTACTACAAGATTGGCATTGCACTCTATAATATGACCTATTTTGGGCATTCCTGGCAGGCCATGGATTATTTCCGGAGTGGATCTACCTGGAGTCGAATCGGTGGCGATCAAAATGTTTTTTCCTATCCGGGAGCACCTTACGGAAACAAGGAAACCATGAACGTGGCCCAGGCCCTCTACTATTTTGAAAAAAGTCGCTTGATGGCTGCCGACCCCGAGCTACAGGCCAGGGCTTCTTTTATGGCTGCAAAATGTGAATTGATCAATTATTATCAGAGTAAAGATTATCGCCGGGCAGCCCAGGGATACGCTCCTGTTGTACCGGCAGCTTACCGCACACATTTCCAACTGCTGGTGGATTACTATGAGGACACCGCTTTTTTTGAGGAACTCGTGGAAGAATGTTCCTATTTCCGGCTATTTGTCGGGCAGTAAGTTGAATCCTATCTGCTAATGTATTAGTTTAGTGAACTTTGTATCAGATTATCTCATTGAAGTTGTTAAAAAAAAGCCTCCATTGGAATGAAAATTCAATTCCCTGAACCTCAGCAGGCATTCTTAAACAATTTCATCAAATGGGTTGCCTCATGAGAACCTGTACTTTTTTATTCGTCTTGTTTTGCTCCGGAAGTTTGTTTGCTCAGATCCAAAATGGCAGTTTTGAGTCAAATGGTGATCCCAGCTTACTGGGTTGGATTGACCAGTGTGGTCATGGTAACTCCTATATGGACGCTTCCGATCAGGGCGGAGAATGGTGCCTCGAATTGATCTTTGGAAATACCCAAGGCTGTTTCCCAGCCTATTTTTATCAACTTCTGCCAGATGTAACGACCGGTACTTACTTAAAAGTCAGTGCCGATGTTCGGACAATAATTTCAGGGGTACCCGCCAGGCTTATTCTGGGAAAAATAGATGCAGAAGGGCAGGTTGTGGCGCTTTATTCTGATACCAGTTCAGCTGAGATATGGACGACCATTGAAGTGTCGGGCATAATAGATTTAGAGCAAAATGAATCGGCTGCAATTATCTTACAAGCAGGTTTAACGGGTGGTCCTGCCGGACTGGATCACCTCGCCTATTTTGATCAGGTGCAACTAGTAGAACAAACAACTGCTACTATTGATGTGCCCGAATTTCCTGCTATTCGATTTCCAAATCCGGTAAGTGATCATTTGCCTATCTGGACAGCCGATCAGTCTGATGCCATCACCGGGCTTATTTTGTTTTCTCCTTCCGGCCAGGAATTGCTCCGGATGAAGTACCAATATCCACAATCCCGGATTGAGTTATATCTCGGCAGCTTGCCAATCGGACCTTATTTTCTGTTGCTCTATCAGGAAGACCGATATAAAGGGTATTGGGTTTTTAAAACTTAGACCAGCCCATCATACTCCCTTTTCCGCTTCCAATCTGAGCGTTGCCGGAAATATAGGCCAGCCAGGGCTCCAAAGATAAACCCGCCAATATGTGCCCACCAGGCTACGCCATCCCCTTCAACCAGTGCCAGGGAGGTGACGCCACTAAAAAATTGCTGGCCAATCCAGAAGAGGAGGAAAACAAAAGCCGGCACATAAAAAAATAAGAAGAAGAAAAACACCCGTACTCTGGATCGGGGAAACATGACCAGATAGGCCCCCATCACGGCTGCGATAGCTCCACTCGCCCCGATCATGGGAATAGACCCACGACAGATTGCATCGCAATTATATTCGTCGAGACATACTGCGCAACAAATGCCATCCGTACTCCCATTAAAATAAATATGGGTTAAGGCTGCTACGGCTCCACCGATCAAATAGAATATTAAGAAGCGTACATTTCCGATTGTAGCTTCAATATTATCCGCAAAGACCCATAGAAAAAGCATGTTTCCTATCAGGTGCATCCAACCACCGTGTAAAAACTGACTGGTAAACAGATTGATAATAGCATTACCAGAGCGGATATCGTCAGGAATAGCCCCATAAGTACAAGCTAATCCATCCGGAAAACTTGATTGGTACAGAAAAATAAGCAGATTGAGGCCGATAAAACCATAGCTGATATAGGGAAAATAGCCTCCTTTAATCTGATCATCACCAATAGGAAAAAGCATATCTTAAATTATAGTCAAACACCTGATCAGCGTACAATCACTAATTTACGGCTTATGGAGCCAGCCTTTCCGTGCAAACGGAGTACATAAATCCCCGCAGACAGGCCACTTGTAGGAATATGTACAAGCTGAGAACCTGCATCAAAAGACTGCATCAAACTCCGTTGTTTTTTACCGGAAACATCCAGCAGGTCTAATTGGAGATCCATCCCCTCCTCTAATTGAAATTCCAATCTCAGGCTTTCGCCGGATGTAATTGGTACCGGGCTAAGTTGTAATTGTTCCAGGCCGGTCAGGGTATTCACGGAAGTGACATCACCAGTTGAAAAGATTTTGCCTTCTGTCCATTCCACGCAAGTGTGGAAAAAATTATAGGGCCGCACGCGCCAGTAAAGGGTATAATTTGGAGGAATTTCAGTAGAAACTACCTGGCTTTCAGTGACCTCATATTTAAAAAGCACCAACGTGAAATTCGGGAATGGCGAAAACTCGACGAAGTAATTGGTCGCGTTAGGGATAGGCTCCCATTCAAAGGTGATGCTATTGTAGTTATCAACCACTGCGCCATCTTCCGGAAAAATCACATTAAACGGAGTAGCACTTATGGGTCCGAGTATATCATCCTGATAGAGGTAATCCAATTTCTCGGTCAACAAATTTGCGCGCATGGCATCCATTTGGTCATCTGAAAAGCGATCCATACAGTCATCCAGGGCATAAGACATATAAAAGGAACCATCAGAAAAGAATGCTTCACCACTAGGGTCGTGTTGCTCCGTCTGGCTAAATCCGTTGGAGTAACAGTTCCAGCGATAGTTGAGGTAATCTGCGGGGGTATCACAGAAGCCATCACCAGCTACATTACAGTTGGAGCCATCCAGACGCTCTACCAGGTTATTATTGAGTTGAACAGGAGCAGGCTCGGCATAATCATAGGTAGTCCCTTCCCAGCCATAAAATGTGTGCGGCAGGGAAAGGTAATGTCCCAACTCATGTGCCCAGGTATGGTCATTAATGCCTATGCAATCTTCCTTCAGAGCTACGCCCAGGTTATAAGCACTATACCCACAGGCACCGGCAGGGTCATCTACGATATAACAATTGATCGTATTGTCAACCCGATTCAGCTGCATCATTTCCGCTCCTTGGTCCCAGTTATGTTCATTATAAGATGAGTTGGCGATATAATTGATATCCCCTTTAACGTAAAACTGGATCGCAGCGGGAGCAAAGTCCTGGTTTAGTCTGCAAATGATTTCGAGCAGGAGTTTATAATTAAAATACCCGAAGCCTGAATTATCTCCGACCAGGTGCATCGTAAGCGGTACATAAAGTGTATCTGCCAGATTCGGAAAATGCTGGGGATTTTGCTGGTATTGGATCAGCCAGTCACTTTTTCCATCTCGCGTGGCGCATGGATTAGTCTCTGTAGTTTGGCCGTAGCTAAATACAGGCAGTAGCAGTACGAAGAAGAGCAACGGTCGAAATATAAGATTCATAGTGGGTTGTTTTGTGAATTGCCGGGCGAAGATATTGAATTCTGTTGGTTTGGTTTGTAGCGTATCCATTTGACGTAAAATGTATTGCAAATCCGGGCGTTCGCAACAAAACAATATATTCACGTTTCTGATTAACAGATTTGAATTATATTGGATTCGCTTACCCGGAACTTTAGTATCCATATTTCACATCAAAACAACCTATTGTATGAATTTCATTGCTATCCTCGTAGCGGCTTTAATCCCTACAATTACCGGTTTTATCTGGTACAACCCTAAAGTATTTGGAACCGCCTGGCAAAAGGCTTCCGGCGTAACAGATGAACAAATGAAAGGTGCCAATATGGGCATCATTTTCGGCGTTAGTTTGGTACTTAGCATTTTACTTGCTTCCATGATGTATCCGATTACCATTCATCAATCGGGGTTAAATTCCCTTTTTGTAGGAGATGAGAGTGCAGAAGGTCAGGCGCAGTTAGCTGCTTTGATGGAGCAGTTAGGCGGCAAATACCGCACCTTCAAACATGGTGCATTTCATGGCGCTCTTGCCGGCCTTTTCTTTGCCCTTCCTATACTGGGAACGAATGCCCTGTTTGAGCGCAAAGGGTTTAAGTATATCGCCATAAATGTCGGTTACTGGACACTTACCCTTGCGTTGATGGGAGGCTTAGTCTGTGGTTGGGTTTAAGAATCGATTATGAACGAAGAAGGGCGCTCCCGGAAATTCCGGGGCGCCTTTCGCAATTAAAAGAACAGTTGTTTACCGTTCAGTGGGGGGTTCTACCAGTTTATTCTATTACATGAAGTTTACCAACACCTGTCACTTGACCTTTTTGATCCAACAATTGATAGACATAAAGCCCCTGACCTAATACAGCAGGCACCTGCATTTCAATTTGATTACTATAATTGAAATTGATTTTTTCCTGATGCAAGACCCGACCCTGCAGATCCAATAGGCGGACAACACCCATTTCTACAGGACTTTCGGTAGTTAGATAGACCATTTGTCCGGCAGAAACCGGGTTTGGATACAGGCTGGTGTGTTGTAGTTGTATCGAGGTACTGCCGGAAACTGTTGCAGCTGCCTGTGGACGATATACGGCAAAATCTTCATCATAGGCGATACTCATTACCGGGGATCCAAAATCAGGTTTGTAGAAAACGTAGAAACTTTGTTCCACCACAGCCCCTTGTGTCAACCCAAAAGCAGCCAACAATACATCAGGAGCTGGTGCACCGCCCAAAAAAACACTATCCATGATGGTGCGTGCTACTTTCACTAAAAGGACATCCATCCCTACTGTCGGATCGCCGTTTTCATCCGGGATAGTCAGGCTACCATAACCAACTACCTCCCTGTTATCAGTAAGGGTTCTTTGGAGCTCACCAGGGGTGTGATCTAATCCAAAGGCCGCTATGGTTAGTTCAAAGGGAGTAGATTCAATCCGGGCATTACTCCAGGCATCTTCATAATTTAAGGGAAATTGAATCGTATTGTTCCGACCTTCAAATATGATATTATTGCCGGGAAAACCCAGGCTGTCATTTGCTCCCCCGGAAATAGCCGTTATGGAATAACTAACACCTACGATGGTTCTTCCCAGCTCATACCAACCTTCGCTGTCTAGGCCTTCATACTGGTCACTGGGAATGGGGAATCCCTGAAAGATCAAATTTCGCTCTCTAAAATTATAGGCTCCGGGGAATGCGGGATTATTGGATCCATCCATGTATTCATTCGTATTTACTTCACTAACTGTTAGGTCTGAGTAATCCCAAATCTGATCAGGCCCTTCGGAGGGAAAACTCGGAGAAGAATTTGTGGAAACATAAAACACATCAGAAAAAGCAGCTGCTCTGGGGAAGGTTGTCTCTGTAATAGTTACCTGTCCGAAAGATGGAAATGCAGCGATGAGCAGCATAAAAGTTAAGCCAAAAAGTAAAGATTGACGTTTCATAAAACATGTTTTTTTTGCAAGGCAAGCCCCAGGCAATCCATGGGTAGGATCACTCAATTAAGCTACCAAACTGGTTTAAAGAAAATGAGCTAATGGATTAATAAAACTGACAGAACAAAGGTAGGCGGAGGCTGCGCTCTAGCATATCAAAATCCACTCAAATAGTATCAAAATTCGCTCAAAGGCTTGAAAACAGGGCGTTTTACTCTTTTTTCAGCAGGCTTCCCGGCGTATGGCCATATTGATCTTTAAAACATTTTACAAAATAAGCGGTGCTGCTAAATCCGGTTTGGAAGGCGATTTCAGATACTGTTCCGGCATCTTGTTTAAGCAAGTCTGTTGCCCGGTGGAGTCGGGCCGATTGGATCACCTGATTGGTTGACTGGTTTAGGAGTGCCCGGAGTTTTCGATTGAGGTTTGGGCGGCTCATGCCGATTTCCTGAGCCAGCCTGTCGATGTTAAACTGTTCGTTAGCCAGGTTTGATTCTATAATCTGCATGGCGCGTTCCAGAAATTCCTGATCAACCGAGTTGGTGGCCATCTCGCTTGGCTTCAGGCTAATGGAATCGGCAAATCGCTCCCGAAGCTGTTTGCGTATTTGGATCAGGTTTTTCACCC
>JAGQWR010000087.1 GCA_020437105.1 Saprospiraceae bacterium | reverse complement strand
GCCTGCCCGGAAACCGGCACTTTTCCCGAAACAGGAATACCCATTCCCGGATTAGTACCATAGGTTATCATTGGCTGTATATCGCTGGCATCGTAATTATATTCGGCGTCAAAGGTCGCATCCGGTTCTGATGGGAGGCTTTCCCAGTAGGCTTTTGCTGCCTCAAAATCAGCTCCTTTCGGTGCAAAGTTGCGGCCTTGAAGATAGGTGTAGGTTGTCTCATCCGGGGCAATAATACCACCACGTGCGCCCATCTCAATACTCATATTGCAAATGGTCATTCGTTCTTCCATACTCAATTTCCGAATAGCAGAACCGGCATATTCCACAAAATAACCGGTGCCCCCACTAGCTGTCAGCCTGGAAATAATATAGAGGATGATATCTTTTGCGCCAACGCCCTTTTGCAGATCACCTTCTACATTTATCCGCATCGTTTTAGGCTTTTGTTGCAGTAAACACTGAGTGGCCATTACCTGCTCTACCTGACTGGTACCAATACCAAAAGCAATGGCTCCGAAAGCGCCGTGCGTAGAAGTATGGCTATCTCCGCAAACAATAGTCATGCCTGGCTGCGTAAGCCCCAATTCCGGTCCGATTACGTGTACAATACCCTGAAACGGATGTCCCAAACCATAAAGTGGCAAGCCAAATTTGGCGCAATTTTGTTCCAGGGTCTCTACCTGAAAACGCGATAATTGATCGGAAATAGGAAGGTGCTGATTAATCGTTGGCACATTGTGATCGGGTGTAGCCACCATCTGCTGTGGCCGAAAAAGGGGGAGTCCGCGTTTTTCTAAACCGGCGAAGGCCTGCGGACTGGTCACTTCATGGATCAGGTGTCGATCAATGTATAATACCTGGGTCGTGTCATTCACATTTTTCACAACATGTGCATCCCAAACCTTATCAAATAGTGTATTTCCTGTCATAAGACTTTATTAAAACAACTCCAATTTACAAGAAAAAGCTTTCCAGAAGCATCGCCTCCGGAAAGCCCTGAAAAATATCAAATGGAGATGGTTAAACGCTAATACTGTGTTTTTCCATTAAGACATGGATGTCGGTGTCGAACACCTCTTTTTTCTGATCTGCCACATTTAGAAAATCGGTATAAATCAGGTTTAAAAGCTCCTGATCCATCTGATAGCCTAAGCGGTTGGCCCGAAATTTCAGGGCAGCACGGCCGCTTCTGGCTGTCAATACAATTTTCGATTCATGCGCGCCAACCTCTTTGGGATCAATGATCTCATAGGTTTCGCGGCTCTTGATGACACCGTCTTGATGGATTCCGGAAGAATGCGCAAAAGCATTACTTCCTACAATTGCTTTATTAGGCTGCACCGGCATGCCCATCATCTGAGATACCAGTGAACTCATCGAACATAATAAAGGTGTGTTTATTTCGGTCAATAAACCCAGATCCGGGTGCTGCCGCATAATCATAACAACTTCTTCCAGAGAAGTATTCCCTGCACGCTCCCCGATACCGTTTATGGTACATTCTATTTGACCTGCTCCATTGAGAATGCCGGCGATGGAATTAGCAGTAGCTAATCCCAGGTCATTATGACAATGGGTTGAAATGGTGGCACACTCAATGCCTTTTACATGATCAACCAGGTATTTTATCTTTCGGCCATAATCTTCGGGTAAACAGTAACCGGTAGTGTCCGGAATATTTACAACTGTTGCACCAGCCGCAATAACAGCTTCGATGACACGAGCCAGAAACGCATTATCTGTCCGACCGGCATCCTCCGCATAAAACTCTATATCATCTGTATAATTCCGGGCTAGTTTGACTGCCCATACAGCCTGTTCCAGAATGCGTTCCGGAGTAGTTTTTAGCTTTTGGTAAATATGGCTATCGGAAGTGCCAATGCCTGTATGTATTCGGCCGCGCTTTGCATAGCGAATAGCCTGTCCGGCAACTTCAATATCTTTTTGCACAGCACGGGATAAAGCACAAACTGTCGGGTTAGTTACCGCTCTGCAAACAGCTTCTACCGCATGAAAATCACCCGGGCTGGAAATTGGGAAACCTGCTTCGATGACATCAACACCAAGATCTTCCAGAGCAATGGCGATCTCTACTTTCTGCTCCATATTCAGTTTACACCCCGGTACCTGCTCGCCATCTCGGAGCGTTGTATCAAAAATTTGAATTCTATTACCCATGCTCGTTAAAGATTTCTAAGTTTGTCAAAGAAATGCAGTGCATCATTTTGCCGACGAATTCCTGCATTTCTGATCCTTAAATCGGGTGTAAATGTATTTTGATTTAAATCGCAGTCCAATCCAAAAAAAAATCGGACTACGACATCCAATCGAAAGCCTCATTTTCACAAGCCACTCATTATCAATTTATTGCATTTAATTTTTGGGCAACAAATTACAATGGCTAACCGACAAACAGACCACCTGTTTCAATTAATTCAGGCACTTTCAAAATCCGAAAAGCGCAACTTCCGACTGTATGCTTACCGCTCTGGTAATACAGGAGAAACCAAGTTTGTCCGGCTGTTTGATATAATTGATCGCCAATCTGAATACGACGAAACACAGATATACCTAAAGGAACCCTCCATTAAACGGGCTCAACTGAGCAATCTGAAGGCACACTTATACAAGCAAATACTGGCTAGTTTGCGGTTATTACATCGCAATCACGACCAGACCATCCAGGTTCGGGAAAATCTGGATTATGCAAAAGTGCTCTACAACAAAGGGCTGTTCAGACAAAGTTTACGTTTGCTAGAGCGCACAAAAAACCAAGCCCGGCAGAGTCACAATACCGTCCTCATCCTCGAAATCATAGAATTTGAAAAACACATTGAATGCCACCATGTAACCCATAGCCTGCCCTCCAGAGCGGAAGAACTTGCCCGGGAAGCGAGCGAGATACACGAAGTGGCCAACAGAACAGCCATCCTCTCGAATTTATCTCTAAAGATGTATGGATTGTTTCTAAAGGCCGGTTACATCAGAAATGAAGAAGACTTCCAGGGAGTAGAAGAATATTTTTATAGCCAGCTTCCGGATTACAAATTAGAATCGCTTTCTTTTTTTGAAAAGCTCTATTACTACGAATCCTTTGTTTGGTTTCATTATATCATTCAGGATTTTCTGATGTGTTATAAGTATTGCCAGAAATGGGTAGATCTGTTTGAGGAAACGCCAAACGTAACCCAGGTTTATCCGGATATCTACATCAAGGGAATACACAATCTACTGGCTACCTTATTCAATTTGCAGCATCACCGCAAATTTCGGGAGACCATTAAAAAACTGGAAGCATTTGGGGAAGCAGAGTCTGCCCGGCTTTCTGCCAGTGACCATGCCAATTTGCAGGCATATTTATTTACCCATAAAATTAATGCCCACTTTATGGAGGGCACTTTCTCAGAAGGTGTGAAAGCACTTTCCGGTCTGGAGAAAAGCCTTCAGGAACTGGAAGCCATGGTTGATATAAACAGGATCACCTTACTTCGGTACAAATTGGCTTGCCTGTATTTTGGCAGTGGCAATAACAAAAAGGCTATCGGATACCTAAACATGATTATTAATGAACGCCTAAGTGAAGTACGGGAAGACATTCATTGTTTTGCCCGCATCCTAAACCTGATTGCCCACTACGAATTGGGCAATGACAGTCTGGTGGACTACCAGATTCGGTCTGTATATCGCTTCCTGATCAAAATGGATAATATGCAGGAAGTTCAAAAGGAAATCTTCCAGTTTTTGAGAAATTTACGGCGCATCCAACGGGATGAAATTAGAGAGGCATTTATGGTACTCAAAGAAAAACTAAAAATCCTTGAAAAGGATACCTACCTCAGCCGTCCCTTCCTGTATTTAGATATTATTTCCTGGCTGGAATCCAAAATTGAAAAGCTTCGGGTAGAAGAAGTAATTCGCAAAAAATTCCTTAGCCGGCAGGCAAACAAACACTTTGACTAATTCAGACACAAACAGATATTCTGAAAGTCGTTTTCCTTAATTGGAGTTTATACCTTACCTTTGCGGAAATTTTAACGCTCCCATTATACTGGATGTCTGTTAGTTATGCCTGTCAACCCATTCGACCAAAAAGCTCCCCCCTCTTTTTATGATTCGGTTTTTGAGGTTACCAGACAGATTCCGTTTGGCAGGATTACCACTTATGGAGCAATCGCAGATTATTTGGCATTAGGATCAGCCAGAATGGTTGGCTGGGCACTCAATAAAAGCTTCTATGGAGCTCAAGTGCCTGCCCACCGGGTAGTAAACCGAAAAGGTGAGCTTTCTGGCAGAGTACATTTTCCTACACCTACCATGATGGAGGAGTTACTCATCCAGGAAGGCGTGGAAGTAGAGAACAACCAAATAAAACACTTTCGGGAACTACTGTGGATTCCCGCTGAAAACCTACCCCCAATTGACCCAGGAAAATAAACCTTAAACGCCTTATTGCGTTGGAGTTATAGATTTTATACCAGCTTAAAAAAACATCATGTTTAAATTTTTTAAGGTAGCCCTGTTTATGCTATTTGGGCTACAAACTACTTTTGCTCAAGTAGAATTGGCGGGGTCAATTGGAATAGGTGCAGCACCTCAGAATAATGATCCAATTTGTGCAATCCCAAATTTTCTGGAAAACTTTCAACTCAGCGGATATTATGCCGGAGAATTAATCCCGGATTTTAATCTATTCAACTTAGCTGGCGAGGAATTGATCATGTCTGATCTTCTGGATGAAGGAAAACCCGTTCTCTTAATCGCCGGAAATTATACCTGTCCGGTTTTTCGGGGAAAAGTTCCTGTAATCAATCAAATTGTTCAGGACTTTAGCAATGAACTGCAAGTTGTGATCATTTATGGCGTTGAAGCCCATCCAATTATCGATATCAGCCCTTACTACGGTTATATAAATACAACTACTGCGAATGAAAACATGGGGGTCTTATTCCAACAACCCAAAACGTATGGAGAGCGGAAAACCATGGTGCAAACCATGCTAACCGAAATGAATATCCTGGCTCCGGTTTATATTGATGGCCCTTGTAATAATTGGTGGAGCAATTTTGGCCCGGCACCAAATAATGCGTACCTCATTGATACAGATGGCATTATATTAAGTAAACATGCCTGGTTTGACAAATATCCGGATGATATTTTCTGTGATCTCTCCAACTTCTTAGGGCTGGAAACCGATTGTCAGCCTGTCCAAAGTAATGGGGATTTTTTATTCCAACTGACTGACAGCCAGTTGGGTACTGGTCCTGCCGGAAGTACGGTGCATGTATCCGGCCTTCTAACCAACTTGTCTGATGACGGCGTGGAAATAGAAATCATTCGATTGGAGGAGGAGTTGCCCGAAGGTTGGTCAACTTCTATTTGTACAGACGTTTGTTATCCGGCTTCCCAAACTGAAACGGTTCTTTATCTGGAGGCAGGAGAAAGCCTGGATTACACAAATTATTTCTATACTTCCGAAGAACCAGGTTCGGGATTTGTGAAAATCGGTTTTCGAAATGTAAATAATAGCCAAAACCAATACCTGCAATTTATGTCGGCAGAAACCTATACTACCACTGCATCTACCGAGCAGCCGGCATCAGAGTCATTTTTGGCACTATTCCCGAATCCAGCCAAATATGGCACCCCGATTCAGGTGACATTCCCAAAAGGGCTGGAAGCGCTGAATGGATCTATGGAGTTTTATGACTCCAGAGGCACACTTCTTAAGCAGAAAACAATAAGCGGATCAGGAACAACTATATCCGACCCTGACTTCGCTCCGGGCATTTATTGGTATCGTTGTCAACTTTCCAACGGCTCAACCCAATCCGGCTGTTTTATGGTGCAATAATTGAAATCGGAATGATATCTTGAGTGCAGAACAAAACGGTCGCACTTATGATATCATTCCGATTTTTATTCTTAGTAGCACTCTTGCCGGTGTTAGCATCTGCGCAAGATCAGGAAGCAGAGGTAAAAGCTGCAATTATGCAGATGTTTGATGGCATGCGCGCAGGAGACACCAGTATGGTGGCGGCTGTTTTTCTCCCCGATGCCCAACTACTTCGGATTGGCCACGATGCCGAAGGGAAATTAAAAACACAATCTGCTAGCGTTTCAGATTTTCTGAATGGACTCGCTTCAGCTGGTGATGCAGAACTCGACGAGCAGCTCTCATCTTTCGATATTCGGGTTGACCCGCCATTAGCAACTGCCTGGACTGATTACACCTTTTTCCTGAACGGGAATGTACACCACTGTGGCATTAATACCTTTACGCTTTACCAAACTGCAGCAGGATGGAAGATCAGCCGGGTAGAAGATACCGGCCATCCACCAGCTTATTGTGTTGACTTACCTGCCGTAAATCAGGAGGCCGTAGCCTTGCTCCTCGATAATTTCCATAAGGCTGCTGCCGAAGCCGACGAAGATACCTTCTTTGGATCAATGACCGAAGATTGTATGTATCTGGGTACTGATGCCGGCGAACGTTGGTTACGAGACGAACTCCGGGAGTGGTCAAAGGAGTTTTTTGACCGTGAATCTGCTTGGGCATTTACTCCGACAGAACGCCATATTTATTTTTCGGAAGATGGCACAAAGGCCTGGTTTGACGAATTACTTGATACCTGGATGGGCGTCTGCCGGGGCTCCGGCGTATTGATAAATACCGCGGAAGGATGGAAACTTACCCAGTACAACCTGGCTGTAGCAGTTCCAAATGACCACATTCAAGGACTTATTCAGTTGATGCAGGGTAAGGATTAAACAGAATTGCACCTGGTATTAAGGTGCCTTTCGGCGAAAGCCCAAGGATGAAACCACCTCCTCCCGCGCCACATAGTTTCAGGTAGCAGTTGTCGTTCAGGAGACCACTTTGCCATAGGTCATGATAAGGCTCCGGGATCAGGGTACGAAACCATTGCCATTGAAATTGGCTAATTAATTTCCAGTTCTCTACGAGTAAATTCGACTGGCCTTCCCGCAAGGCTTGTATTGCCAATTGAACCAGAGGACTTAGCTCCTCCCTGATTCTGGCATTAAAGGAGCTGTCTGTGCAAGCGGATAAAAAGTCTTTGACCAGCGGCGCCGTAGAACGAGGAATGCCGGTATCCAACAAAAAAATGGATAGCCCGGTCGGTATTGGGGGAATAGCTTCCAGCATTTCAAAAGCATTCGCGCCAAGCAAATGAATCCCCGCATTTAAATAAGAAATTAAGGGATCGGTACCAGAGCTCGATCCGTGAAAAAAACCTTCCAGTGTTGCCAACGATTTCCGAAGGGCGTTTATATCCGTTTCTTTTTCCAGCCGAAAAGCATCATAAACAGCGGCGCAGAGTGCGCCCGAACTCCCCAGTCCGTAGCCAATTGGAATCGTACTTTGGTAACTCCAGCCAGCACGGATAGCTTCCTGCATGGCACCACCATCATATTCTTTCATCGATTGCACAAAAGTCACAAAGTCATCCAACGCAGGCCCCGCATCTCCTCCCTGCATCCATTGGCTTTCAAAAGCCTGATAGGGTACTGCCAGCGCCTCAGAACCAAGGATTACGCTGTACTCACCAAATAGCAATAATTTTGAGGGATAGGCACGAAACGGTAACATTTATTAGTTTTCCTTTTGCTCCAAAATCAGGTCACTGTATGATCGATCTATCAGATTTTCTTCCTCTATCCTGAATGCTTTTTTAAGCTCATCACATTGATTATTCAGAAATTCTTTTCCCAAAGTACCATCTGAATCAATTGCCTCAATTTCTACAAATTTTCCTAAGCCTTCTACTTCATCCAGGTGTACCTTGACATTATCTACAAAATAAACAATGCGCTCCTTTACCACCCGAACTTTCACACCAAGCGAATTGACAAGCATATCCTTTAAATCAGAATCCGCATTTACTCGAATCAATTGCCCTTCAGAGACCTTGGGCTGCTTCTGGTCCTGCCTGTGGTAATGAATTAAGGAATCTTCAACCTGGCCTGTTCGCCATTTTAAACGTCCACTGGAAACATTAAAAAAAATATCCTCTTGCCGGTCTTTTCCGATCAAGCGTGCGCCACGATCTTCCAGGTGAGATTGCAACCAGACATGATCCTCATACCGCGCCTTAATCTCCACAATAAAAAAATTCATACCATTTTATTTTTAATACAAAATTTGACACTATCGAACGAATGCAATAGAATGTTTGTTAAATATGTAATAAGGCAAAATCGACAGTATGTTATGGTTGATTTAAACGATTCCTTACATAAAACAACAAACTTATTATGAAAACCAACAGCCGAGAAATCTTGATTTACTACAATCCCGAATCTTCTGCAGACCGCAAGACAGTGGCACATGCTCAAGGCCTGGTAAGTTATGTCCGAACTTTTTCCTTTGCCCAGGCGCCTTCCAACGGGACAAGTTGGCAACAAATTTTGGAATGGCTGAATCTACATCCCAGAGTTTTGTTAAACAAAGCACACCCCTATTATCAATCAAATATTCGGGGCAGAGACTTTGACCAGGACTGTTGGGTAAAAGTGCTGCAAAAAAATCCGGAACTGATTAAATACCCTATCGCAATTCGAGGGCGTAAGGCGATTATTTGCCAAACAGCCACTGATATCTATAAGTTGACACTCGCCAATCCGGTTGCTGAGTGACAACAGACCAAATTAGTACCAATCCATTTTACCCAGATTGTAGCAAGCCAAAGCATTTTTATTACTTTTGGCTAAGAGCTTGTTCGGCATAATACCATGCCGGAAGATACAAAAATGAGTTGGCTATGTCTTTCGAGATTGAAGGAACACTTCACAAGAAGTTTGATACCGAAAATAAGACTGATTCTTTCCAGGCGAGAGAATTTGTGCTTCAGGTACAAGACGGGAATTATCCGCAATACATTAAATTCCAATTGACACAGGATCGCTGTGCCCTGGTTGACCCATATAATGAAGGAGACCTGATGAAGGTGCATTTTGATTTACGTGGTCGCGAATGGAATGAAAAATATTTCACGAACCTCAACGCCTGGCGAGTAGAGAAACCACAAGCAAATACGGAATCACCCGCTGCACCTGCTGCAAATACCGGTTCCGGAGCCAGTGATTTCCCGACAGCATCCGACGAACCGCCTGCGGGAGATTTTGACGATCTGCCGTTTTAACCGGCATTACCTGAATAAACGAAACGGGGCTATTTCTGTTCCCATTCTACATCCAAATTAACTACCAAGGATTTGCGCCGCATGATCCTTGGTAGTTACTTTTTGGATTACCTCCTCGATTTTTCCACTTTCATCAATGAGAAAAGTCGTGCGGTGAATGCCGTCAAACACTCGTCCCATGAACTTTTTGGGGCCCCAAACACCATAAGCCTTGATAACTTCCAAGTCTGTATCTGCAAGCAGCGGAAAGGGCAGATCAAACTTATTGATAAAGTTTTGGTGCTTTTTGGCAGAGTCTGCGCTCACACCCAACACATTATACCCCTCTTTTTGCAGTTTGGAATAATTATCCCGAAGATTACAGGATTCGGCCGTACAACCCGGCGTGTTGTCCTTTGGATAAAAATAAAGTACCAATTTTTTTCCGGCGTAATCGGAGAGGCTTATCTGATTTCCATCTTGGTCAAGCCCCGAAAACGAAGGAGCAGCGTCGCCTGCTTTTAGTGAAGTCATACCTAATTCAATTATTTGTCTCTAAACAACCGAAGTAGCGACTTGTTCTCAAAACCAGAATTTAAATGAGTCAGGGTCGAAGGCAAACTTACCCGCACATCCAAACTAATTCCTAAAGCTTCGCTCATATACCGTTTCATTTCCGACAGCATCAGTGAGCACCAGCTTGAAATCATGTTCTCCCCGGGCTAATGAGCCATCCATCCTGTACTTCAATCGCTTACTCTTTGCGTCAAATTCCATTAAAACCCAATTGCCATCTATGGTTCCCCGATAAATCAAATCACGGACAGCCCGACCGGTAGGATAATTATCATAAATTTTAAAAACCATACTACTCCGTCCGCGCATATCTGAACGCAGTGAAATATTCTCAATTGTAGGTGGCCTGTTATCAACCATAATGGTGAAATTGCCAAATTCATTTGTTTTTGCATGCAGCAGGCCGTTGTCTTCCCAAGAACCTCCAAAATTAACTACATCCCCATTTCTTCCACAAAAGGCAATAAAGGCCTTGGACTTTTCTTCCGGACTCATTTCTTTATTCGGACGTAAAGCAACATCAAAATAGCCGTTTACCGGTGTCAGGTAATCTGCCACATGCAATACATCACTGTAATGGCCATAGGATTTATCCGCAGAGGTTGATAAATGCAGGTAGAGATTTTCAAAAAGCGTTCCCAAGGGGAAAAAAAGCGCATATTGTTCCTCCTGAATCAGGCTGGATTCATCATACGGGAGGATATACTGAAAATTAGAATCCGGAGAACTGGTACTGGCTGCACCTTCCTTTACCCAGAAAATAGTGGAAGCTGCATTCCCATCTACATCAGATACTTCAATTTTAATCTTTCGAATCCAGGCTGATTCAAAATCCAATAGGCCGGATGCTTTATTTTTTGCCAGTAGAGACAAGGCATTTCCCGGCATTCCAAAACAACGATAAAAATAGGACCGGTGACTCACACGTTCAGGATAATCCAACAGGGCATTGATACTACGGGTTTCGTCAAAAGCAAAACTCTCCATATCATATTGATAAACAATGGTATCATCTACCCACATTTTCAATCCGTAAATACCATTCCAGTTGCTCACATTATCATGACGATCAAAAGTTTTCAGGGCCAATCCAAATTTGGGAAAGGCACTGGATATAGTATCGCCAGTCACTCGATAGACACCGGAAGACAGCCTTAAATCAAAGCGCTGGTCTGCCAATTGCCTGCCATCGGCATCAAAGCCATATAATTTTAATTCATGTAATTGGGGTGGCCTGCTATCCGGAATCTTCAATCCAAAAAGCAGGGGATTAACCGGTTTTTCAGTTTTGCTATCTCTGATTTCAAAATGGAGGTGTGGCCCTTGCGAACTACCTGTCGTACCCATATTTCCTATATAATCACCTTGATTAAGAGGAAATAAATCGCTGGTCAAGTACAGGTCAACTTCAAAAGACTCCCGACTGTATTGTTGCTCTTTTACGAATTTGGCAATCTCGGGTGTATAGTTTTGAAGATGTGCGTAAAGCGTTGTATAACCATTCGGATGAGTGATATAAAGTGCATTCCCGTAGCCGGCTGCCTGTATTTTAATTCGAGACACATAACCACTGCCGGCAGCATACAATCGGTCGCCTGTGACACCTCTTTCTGATTTTAAATCTACTCCGGCATGAAAATGATTGGGACGCAACTCACCAAATGTACCACTCACTTTGATGGCGTGTTTTACCGGCCAAATAAAATCACCGGCCGGATATATCGGTTGATCACCGGCAAACGAAACCAGCAAGAATGAAAGCAACAGGAATCCTCCTACACGCATATCCTTGTTTTTTGCCCAATATATTGAAAAGTTTTACATCTATTCAAGGCCCAGGATGGCTCTTCGAGCTTGTTCGGGATTTACACTTCCCATTTTCCAACTTCTGTTTCTTCGGATTCGTTTCGACGCAAAATTTCCAGAAAATCTTTTCTCGGAATAGCATCAGCACCTAAACTCAGGAGGTGATCTGTTTCCTGCTGGCAATCAATCAACCAATACCCTTTCGCCGAAAGGCGCTGCACCAGCCTGATAAAACCAAATTTGGAGGCATTGCTGCGCAGACTGAACATCGATTCACCAAAGAAACATTTGCCCAAAGCAATCCCATACAAACCACCTACCAACTCCTCCTCCTCCCATACTTCGATAGAATGCGCATAGCCCAATGCATGCAATTGGCAGTAGGCAGCTTCCATGTCCGGAGTAATCCAGGTACCACGTCTGACCGTACCACATTTATGGATTACGGCCGCAAACTGCCGGTCAATAGAAAACCCAAATTTAGGCTGATTTAGGTATGGGCGCATACTCCGGGCAATTTTTAAATCTTCCGGAAACAGCACACAACGCGGATTTGGCGACCACCACATAATAGGACTTCGGCGGGAAAACCAAGGGAAAATTCCCTGCCTGTAGGCTTCAAGCAAGCGCTTGGTAGAGAGATCTCCTCCAACGGCCAAAATCCCGCGTTCATCAGCAGAATCGGGATCCGGAAACTCAATGGAATCGTGCGACAATAAGGGAATTATAGGCATAGATACTACTCGATCACGGCAGAAAGCCCCCGATCAACCAGTGCATCCTTTTTTGGTTTAAGCTCCGCCATTGGAGCCGTTTTAACGGTTGCTTTTCCCTTATAGTGAATAATGAGGGCAAGCTGCTCGGATTGCTCGGAAGAATGTTGAAGGATATCCATAAAACATTCGATAACCCATTCAAAGGTATTGTGATCATCATTATACACGATTAGGTGGGAAGAGGTACTCACATCTTCTTCTTCCAATAATTCCTCCAGAAGCACTTCTTCCTGCTCCTGTTGTGTACCTGCTCTTAAGTGATTCTTATCAAAAATCAAATCATTTGGAGTATCAAGTACCTGAGCCACTACATCGTGATACATTCGCTGACGATTCATTTTAAAACATATTTCCGGGTTAGCCAAACGGCTTTTCCCTGAGAACAACTAGTTTATAGCCTTCAAAGTTTCCACAACCGCTTCAAAGTTTGGCAAATTCCCGGGATTCTCCAAGACTTCTGCATGTTGGATGATTCCCTGTCCGTCAATTACAAAGGCCGAACGCTTCCCAACACCCCGCAACCCAAAAACAAATTCTTCATGCAAACAGTCATACGCCCGTGCTACTTCTTTATTAAAATCAGATAAAAGCGGGAAATTCAATCGCTGATCCTCCCTAAATTTACCAAGTACAAAAGGAGAATCCACACTAATGCCCAGAATTTGGGCTTTCAAATTATTGTAGGTGGATATATCATCCCGCATCGCACATAACTCTGTTGTACATACCCCTGAAAATGCCATTGGAAAAAATAAGAGTACTACGTTTTCTCCCTGAAAATCGCTCAAAGAGACTTCCTTTTTCTCGTCAGAAAACAGTGTAAACTGGGGTGCCCGATCGCCTTTTTTAAGTGCCATAAATAGTTTTAATTAAGCTGTGAGTATAAAGATAGATATTGCAGTTTGAATTTCTAACAAACAAACATGCAAGCTGTTCAAAAAGCATACTTCCAATTGCATATTGCTGTGCTGGCTTTTGGGTTTACGGCTATTCTGGGTGATCTGATTAGCCTGGCAGCTTTTCCCATCGTTTGGTGGCGGGTGCTCATCACATCAATCAGTTTGCTTTTTTTAATCCGGCTGAGCCGAATGCGTCGGGAAATACCCAGAACCCTTTTTCTTAAATATGCAGGAATTGGCGTGATCGTTGCGATTCACTGGCTTACATTCTATGGCGCAATCAAACTGGCGAATGCCTCTATTGCCCTGGTATGTATGGCAACCACCTCCTTTTTTACAGCACTCTTAGAGCCACTTATTACCAAACGCCCCATTGTTCGACACGAAATCGCCCTCGGCATTTTGATCATTCCCGGCATGGTATTAATCGCAAAAGATCTGGATTCGGGTATGTTTCTGGGGGTACTTACCGGACTGCTATCCGCATTCCTGGTGTCCGTTTTTGCGATTTTCAATAAACAGTTAATTGATCAGGCTGGTCCGATGGAAATTACCCTGATCGAACTGGGAAGCAGCTGGGTTTTCCTGACGCTTTGCCTCCCTGTCTTTTTTTATGTGCAGCCCACAGCCACTCTCTGGCCCTCCCCCATGGATTGGATTTACCTCCTGATCCTGGCCCTGGTTTGTACGACGCTGGCCTATGTCTTATCCTTGTTGGCGCTCAAACATCTTTCCGCCTTTGCCTCTAATCTGACGGTGAACCTGGAGCCTGTTTATGGCGTTTTGCTGGCCATGCTGATCTTAAAAGAACATCAGGAATTACAGCCCAATTTTTACCTGGGAATGGCAATCATCCTGCTCGCTGTATTTAGTTATCCGATCTTGAATCGCCGATTTCGCACCAAATGAGTCGGGTAGCGTATCTTTGCGCTCTATGGAAATAAGCTCCAAACAGATTCATGAATACTGCGAAAGACATAGCAGTCCGCTAAGCGACTTGCTCTATCGGCTCGAGCGGGAGACAAATTTAAAAACCCTGGCGCCCCAAATGATCAGCGGGAGCTTGCAAGGACAATTCATCCGCTTCCTGAGCTTGATGCTAAAGCCGAAAGCCATTCTTGAAATAGGCACCTTTACAGGCTACGCTACTATTTGCCTCGCTGCCGGACTCCCACCCGAAGGTAAATTGCATACGATCGAAGCAAATCCCGAATTGTATTACCTCATCGAAAAATATATCCGGGAAGCCGGATTAGAAGATCAGATTACGCTTTACAAAGGGGATGCTAAGGAGATTCTACCGACACTGAGCGGCCGCTATGATCTCATCTTTATCGATGCCGGCAAAAAAGATTACCCCTGGTATTACGAACAGGCATTAAGACTCCTGGCCCCCGGTGGTTTCTTACTGGTAGATAATGTGCTCTGGAGTGGAAAGGTAGTCACCGATACCTCGGATGCCGACACCGATTTGATCCGGGATTTTAATGCCATGATCCAAGCCGATTCCCGGGTTGAAAACGTGTTATTGCCCTTACGCGACGGGCTGCTTTTGGCGCGCAAACTTTAGTCATGCAGATCCGATACCTGCCTAATAAAAAAATCGATCGTACTGCCTGGGATACCTGCATTCGGGAGGCAGTAAATGGCCGTATTTATGCATATAGCTGGTACCTCGATCAAACGGCAAGCCATTGGGATGCACTGGTTGCAGGCAACTATGAGGCCGTTTTCCCACTTCCGTGGAATGCCAAACTGGGGGGTATCAAACAGATTTATCATCCCTATTTCTCCCAGCAACTTGGGCTTTTTTACAAGGAAGCACCTTTCGGCGAATTGCTTCCGGACTTTCTGGATGCGATCCCCAAAAAGTTTAGGTTCATTACCCTGGCTTTAAATGAAGCCAATAAACCGAACTCAGCCCATTGGCACATCCAGGAAAAAACCAACTACTTACTCGACTTGGATAAGTCCGTCGAGGAAATACGGGCCGGCTATTCTAAATCGCTTCGCAAGCGGGTACGCAAGGCAGCAGAAAGCCTGCAATTTATTTCCGATGCAAAGGATCTGGAAAACTTTGTGGGACGCTACCATCAACACCTGAAAAGCACCTTCGAACTAAATAGCCAGGCCTACAAAGAAGCCCGGCAACTGCTCAACTTAATCCATAAAAAAGAACAGGGCACCTTATTTCGGGTAGATGATCCGACAGGTAAATCGCTTGGGGAAATTTTTCTTCCTCGTTCCCATAATCGACTATACTACCTGATGGGCTATGCCACACTGGAGGGAAAACAACAGAACAGTACCCATTTCCTGCTGGATCAAATTTTTCAATATTACGCCCAACAGGATTTAATCTTCGATTTTGAAGGTTCTTCCATTCCCAACATCGCCAGCTTTTTTGCCTCCTTTGGGGCAGAAAAGGTATCCTACCCGGCCATCCAATTAGATCGGCTACCCCGAGCACTTAGCTGGCTGAAAGACAGATAAGGATTCTTTGGTTTTTGCTTTTATCACTGAAGCTGTTTAAGGATGCCTGCTGAGGTTCGGGGAATTGAATTTTCATTCCAATTGAGGCTTTTTTTGAGCCGCATAGCAGCGCTACGGGGCGATAAAAAAACGAAAAGTGGAGTGAAAAGGCTTTTCCGGAAACCAGTGAGGTATTTTAAAACAACTTCACTTACTGATCTTTAAAATCATTCCATTTGATTGCCTGAGATCATTTCGCTCAATTAAGGCAAGAATATCCCCGCTCGGCAATTGTTTAATGGTCCTGACTCTTCCTTCTATATTCAACCCAAAGGTTTCTTGGGTTTCCCGGTTATATTTCATCAGTCTTCGATAAGCTAATGAACCCAAAAGAAAGTAACCGTTCCAATCTGAAATAGTACTTCCAGTTACCTTTAGCAGACAAGCCGGAGCAATTGCCTGACCACCGTCATTTGTTGGAACAGTCCAATAATGCTCTGGAAATACCGTAAAGGTGGCAGCAGAATCTTTTGAAATCATGGAAACCTGAATCCCATCATAATTAATTCCATAACTAAAAAGCGGCCAGCCATAATTCTTCCCTTTTTCAATGATATTGAATTCATCCCCTCCTTTAGGACCATGCTCAACCCCAAAAAGGGTATTGGTTGATTTTTCATAATATAACCCTTGCACGTCTCTATGCCCATAACTCCAAATGGTTGAAGGCGATGTAAAACCTTCAAAAATTGGATTATCGGACGGGATACTCCCATCCTCCATTAACCTGTGAATTTTCCCCGCATCGTCCTGGAGGTCTTGTGCATTTAAAACAGGATAAGCATAAGTTGAAAAGTTGGAATTGCCCACATTTAGAAAAAAATGTGTGTCGTCCTCCCAGACGATTCGCATGCCGTTTCCGGTATAATTCTGGGTTCTCGTTTTGAAAATTGGCTCAAACTGAGTGGCAGTATTATTCTGAATCTTAAATCGAGACACCTTGGCTAACCCATCAGAATCTAAGTAAGAAATATAGATCCAGGAATTGGTTGAATAGTCAGGATGTAAACTTATGTCCATTAGTCCACCGTGCATAATAGCAGCTAATCCCGGAGTACCAAAAGTGACAACCTCCGGCATCCCAGCTATCTCGGTTTGATGGCCATCTTTAAAGTGAAACATTTTCCCGACCCGATCTGTGATAAAGTATTCGTTTTCGGCAACGATCGCTATCCCGTACGGAATGGTATATCCACGGGCGATGGTATCTATAGAAAAGGAATCCTCACTGACCGGATAAGGCGAATCCGGGACTTTTATTATATTCCCATTGCAGCTCATTAAGCTACTAATTAAGAGGAAAGAAAATATGATGGTAATTAATTTCATAGATCTACTTTAGTTTGGGCTTTTGCACTAAATTAATTGCCGCGTCTTTTAATAATCCGGAGATAAAAACGGCTCCAATGTATTAGGCGGAGTACCTTGCCAGCCTCTGGTTTTGGCCAGGAGTGCGAAAAATTGCATCCGGGCACCAGCTTGTTTGATCCATCCACCAGTTGATTCTGCACCGGCAGATTTTGACAGTTTTTCGCCCTTTTTATCTAACACCAAATCATGGTGCCAAAAACGAACAGACTTAAACTTATGAAAATTCGGATGCAAGGGCTCCAGTTTTTCTGATAAAAAAATCTGCGCGCCAGTTGAAGGCAGTAAGTCTTTCCCCCTAACAATTGAGTCTATCCCAAAATGCAGATCGTCCAGCACCGAACTCAGTTGATAGGCGGCTACACCATCTTTTTTGCGAATCACAAAATCGCCGGGGTCTTCACCTGGAAAAACATGGCTACTTCCTCCCGAAATTTCAGGAATCCGGATCATTTCATCCGGACCAGTGCGTATTTTCCAGTTACTGGGCTGGCTTGAAACATTTAAAGGCTTTTTCTCATTCCGGCAGGAACAACCACTGGAATCAGGTCGCAAAGCCAACTCCTTCCGACTACAGGTGCAGGCGTATATAAAGGCTGGTTGTTCTTTTTCTATTTTTGTTAAAACCGATTGATACAACTCCTTTCGATGCCGCTGCGACCAGTTTTGCTCAAAATCGTCGGGCCCGGAAGGCCCTTCATCCCAATCGATTCCTAATACTTCCAGGCTTTCGAATATATCGTTCACATATTCCGGGCGCTTCCGACTGGCATCCAGATCATCAATGCGAAGGAGTATCCGTCCCCCAAGCTGGCGGACCATTATCCAGGTCTGTGCAAAGGAGAGTAAATTTCCAAGGTGCAAAAAACCGGAGGGAGTGGGTGCAATGCGCGTTTTCATCGATTAAAATATACTCAAATATCCTAAATGCACCTTGGGATTCCTAAAATCAGGCTGTACCCCATCCCGGCCACCAACAGCCAGACTAAGTGAGAATAAGCCGGCCGCAGTTTCAAATGTCAGGCCTGCACCAAAACCATAGGGGTGGTCGATATTGGAAAAATCGGCGCGACTATTTTCTACATACCCATAATCGCCAAAGACAAAGAAATTGGAATTCTGCCCGCTTAACAAGCGGTACTCCAAACTAAAAACACTATACAATGTGGCAAAAAGACTTTCTTCATCAAAGCCCCGCAATAGTTTGTTGCCGCCGATCCGAAACTGCTCATTTTGATAAATAGCTACCGGACTATACAACCAGCCAGACTGCATGGCCAATCGGATGGTAGATGCTTTAAATACCGGCAGATAGTATTCCAGTAGTAATTTAGAGTGCACCTGAAAGCTCTTCTCCTCCAGGGAATCATAGAGACTGCCAAAGGCGAATAAAGGATCTTCCGGATCAAAGAGCGACGTGATCAGTGTATTGCGGATAATCTCTTTATTCCCAACCCCACTCCGCGCCCAAAAACGCCACCCTTTACGGGGATTAAATCGGTAATCAAGTGCTTCCAGCTGCCCTTCCAAGCCAAAAAAGGTTGTGCGGTAATCCAGATTCGCCGGAAGGCTTTTATTGTTAATGAGTTGGTTTTCATTGATGCTCAACAGATTCGAACCTACCCGACTCCAAAAAAGCTCCAAATAGTTTTCCCCCCTGAAGAGGTAGCGAATGCCCAGATCCAATCCGATATCATTAAAGGTAGAATCTCTACGATACTGTCTGAATCCGATGTCAATACCAAACGGCAGATCAGCGATATAGGGATAGGTAAAGCCCAAATCCAGGGATTGAGTACCCGGCCGGAGTCGTTCAAATTTGGCAAACAAGCGCTCCCCACGCCCAAACTGGTTCCAGAATTCAGATTCCAGTTTTCCGGTGATTAAAAAGTTGCGATCAGACCCTGCCTGGCCGGAAGGCTGTATGCCGATCAAAAAATCAAAACGGCTGGCACTTTGTTTTTCCAACACGAGTTGTACAATGGCTTCATTGCCGCGAAAAATGATGGTCGGATTTTGTTTTTCAATTAAGAAAGGAAGCTCCCGCAACCGATCCCGGATCCCCTGAACCAAGGAATGCCGATAAGGCGATCCGGGGCGCAATCCGAGGTAGTTTTCCAGATATCCCGTTTCGATTTTAGCGTCACCCTCCAATTCTAATGGACCAAAATATATTTTGGACCCCGGATCCACATACACTTTGGCCTGAAGTGTCTCTTCACTCAAATGCAGGCTATCCAGCCATACCCGCACAAAAGGGAAGCCCTGTTCCTCAAACTGGATCAACAGTTTTTCCCGGATGTCTAATGCCTGATCAAAGCTGGCTTTTTTGTTTGAATAGGCTTTTGATCGCAGGCCTGCTTTTTGCCAGATGGGCGGCGGTATATTTCCGTTTTCCAAGGCGGCCCAGCGCAGCGACGGACCCACAAAAATCCGGGCTACGAATCCGGAGTCCTGCATATATGTTGTATCAAGCGAAGCGGCCAGGTAGGAAGCGTTCCAAAGATCGATCACGAGTTCATTGGCCAGTCGCAGGCACTCCAGGCTATCGCTGCCACTATTCGCCGAAAGGCGAATAGGCAACTCCTCTACATCCTGAAATTCCCAACGAAGATCTATCTGTGCAGATAAGGAGATTCCCGAAAGGAGGAAAAGAAAAAGAATTGTATAAGCTGAGTAAAATCGCAAGGGCCAGTTTCGGGTTTGACGGGCATGAATTTAAAAGCGCCCAAATTAATAACGAAATTCGCTTACTTTATGGCTCTTAAAACGCAAAATTTAGCATGGCTGGCATTTATCTCCATATCCCTTTCTGTAAACAGGCCTGCCATTACTGTGATTTTCATTTTTCGACCTCGCTAAAATTGAAGGACCCCCTGGTGCAGGCCATCCTGAAAGAACTTGAGATGCAGGTCGATTACCTCGAAGGAGCGGCCATTGAGACTATATATTTTGGAGGTGGCACCCCTTCTTTGCTTTCCGCGAATGATTTAGAGCAGATCTTTACTCAAATCCACCGTTTGTACACCGTAAAACCGGACGCTGAAATTACGCTGGAAGCCAACCCGGATGACATTCATGCCGACCAATTACAGGTATGGAAAACATGTGGGATAAACCGCCTGAGCATCGGCATTCAATCCTTCCACGAAAAGGATTTGGCCTTTATGAACCGGGCACACAATGCCAAAGAAGCCCTGGCTTGCATCCAATTGGCCCGGAATGCCGGTTTTGAATTATTAACCATCGACTTGATTTATGGGAGTCCTGTCAGCAGCCAGGCTGAATGGGCCGAAAATCTGGAAATTTTTCGGAACTTGGAATTACCCCACCTTTCCAGTTATGCGCTTACCGTAGAGCCGGGCACTGCGCTGGATCAGTTCATCAAAAAAGGAAAGGCACCAGCCCTGGACGAAGAGAAAGCAGCACAGGAATTTACCTACCTGATTAGCAAAATGCAGGAGTGGGGCTATGAGCATTATGAGATTTCTAATTTTTCCCTTCCGGGAAAATATGCCCGACATAATACTGCTTACTGGTTTGGAACGCCATATCTGGGAATCGGTCCGTCTGCCCACTCTTTTCGACCCGGTTTCAGGCAATGGAATGTCGCAAACAACCCAAAATATATCAAGGCTATACAAGCAGACACCCTGCCTTTCATACAGGAGGTTCTTTCTAAAGACGAGCAGTATAACGAATACATAATGACCCGGCTGCGTACGCAATGGGGCTGCGCGATTCAGGACATTCAAGACCTGGGGACAGCCTACTTTTCCCATTTCCGGCAGCAAGCTGCTCCCTTCATCCGAAGCAAACAGCTTATTCAACACCAGGACGCCTTTATTCTCAGTCCGGAAGCAAAATTTCTGGCTGATGGGATAGCTGCGGCATTGTTTATTTAATCCCGTCTAAAACAACTGTATAAATCTTTCAGCAGGTAGTAATACCCGTTTTGCAAAACACGTGGATTTACCTTTTAGAATTCCTGTTTTTTATAAGTAACTTTACTATGTATATATACCCAAACGAAAGTGGTTTGGGCTTTTTATCTTTTTCTTTTTACGTCCTACTTCGTTAAAA
>JAGQWR010000086.1 GCA_020437105.1 Saprospiraceae bacterium | reverse complement strand
AATCGTCTTACTCAAAAGAATAATTTCTCCACGGAGGTGCCATAGGCACCGACATTCAACCATTTTCGCCAAAAGGCGGAAATAATCAACAAGGAGTAAGCGTAGCGTAACGAACTGCTCAACCAAATTTCAATTAACTTGTCCTACAAATAATCCCGCAAAACATGAGTTTCCTAAACGCCGAATGGCGAAAACTAGCCCTAATCAATTACGAAATCGACGAAGAACTTCTGAAAGACTATCTCCCTTTCAAAACAGAATTGGATAAATGGAACGACACGACCTATATCAGCCTGGTGGGGTTTATGTTTCAAAATACCCGGATGCTGGGGTTCAAGATTCCTTTTCATGTGAATTTTGAAGAAGTCAATCTTCGATTTTATGTGCGCTATAAGGATGGGACCACCTGGAAAAGAGGCGTGGTTTTCATAAAAGAGATCGTGCCAAAATCGGCGCTGACATTCGTGGCCAACACGCTTTATGGCGAACATTATGAAACCAAAAAAATGAAACACCTCTGGCAACTCAAAGACCAATCAAGAATTACCCGGTACGAATGGAAGTGCAAAAATAAGTGGCAAACAATCCATATCGAGAGCAGCAAAGAAACCTTTCCCATCGCAGAAAACTCGGAGGCGGAATTTATTACAGAACACTATTGGGGCTACACCAAAAGAAATGAAAAGACTACTTTTGAATACGAAGTAACACATCCAAAATGGGAGGCCTACAACATACATGATTTTGATGTCGAGGTAGATTATGGGATGGTCTACGGCGATCGTTTCAGTATCTTAAATGGGCAAAAGCCTCTTTCCGTTATGCTGGCGGAAGGATCTGAAATCACGGTTGAAGGAAAGCGTAGGATCTAATCCAATTTACCGGCTGTTAAAAAAAGAAAACAACGTGTATTTACCCCAAGAACAAGCTATTGCCTATCGGCTCCGGGGAGCGACACTGCTTCTACACCCGCATCATGCGATCTTTTGGAAGGAACGCAAGACGCTTATCATCGCCAACTTACGCCAGCGGGAAGCCGGTGAAAATGCCGAATCGGTTGCCCGTTACATGGAAATGCTTACCGGGCTATTTCTCGAATTTGATCCGGAACATGTACTCTTTCTGGGAGACCTGTTCTATTCTCATGATTTGGCTGCCTGGGAAGACCTGGGTATGCTGCTAGCTCGTTTTGATTGGCTGAAAATAGACCTGGTTGTTGATCAAAGCGATCTCCCGAATCGGGCCATCTATGACGATTTTGAAATCAGCCTGCACGAGGCACCCTACCAGCTCGCTCCATTTTTATTCTCCGGATATCCGATGAGTATCATACCAGATCCTTTTTACAATCTGGCCTGCACACCCAGTCCGAGTGTTGTACTAAAGACGGCCTACCAGGGCATACCGGTTCCCTGTTTCATTTTTGGAGCAGACGCTGGTATTTTGCCTGCTTTTGGTGAGAAAATTGAAGATTCCTATTTAACACCCAAGGCCGGTGATAAAGTTTTTGCAATCCAGGGAGCGCAAATTGTGGCCATATAAACAGGAACTGGCAACCCGCCTTAGCGGAAAAGTTGTAAATTATCGCCGGAATATTCTTTTTGCAAACACAACATATGTACTGGATCTCGTTGCTCACCTGGCTTAGTGGAATATATGTATTGCTTTGCATTGCCTTTTATTTCTTCCAGGACTTCTTCTTTTTCCGTCCGGAGATCCTGCCGAAAAGCTTTCAATACAAATACCCCTTTCCATTTAAAGAAGTCAACTTCGAGATGGAGGACGGCGGCTACATCAACGGCATCCATTTTGAAATACCAAATTCCAGAGGGGTCGTCTTTTATCTCAAAGGAAATTCGAAAAGCGTTAAAGGTTGGGGAAAATTTGCCCGCGATTTTATTAGCAAGGGCTATGACTTTTTCATGATCGACTATAGAGGCTTTGGCAAGAGTAAAGGCCACCGCACGGAAACGACCCTTTTTAACGATGCTCAGGTAGTTTACAAATGGCTGAACGATCAATATCCGGAAGATAAAATTGTGGTATATGGCCGATCAATCGGATCGGGTATTGCTGCTCGAATAGCCTCCTGGAATCGTCCCCGGTTACTCATACTGGATTCGCCATATCTTAGTTTCCTGCACAATACCCGCCGATATGGCTTTATTTTACCCTTGGAGTGGCTATTGAAGTACAAAATTCGAACAGACCGGTTCATCACAAAAGTGAGCTGTCCGGTTTATATTATTCACGGTAAAAAAGATCGGCTATTCCCCTATAACCAAAGTGAAAAACTGAGGGCAATCCGCCCCGATATTATCAAGCTCATTCCAATTCCGGAAGGCGGCCACAACAATCTTCCTTCCTTTCCGGAATACCACGAGTGGTTATACGACATCCTGAATGAGGAAGATTTGTTTGTAAAGGTGCGCTAAGGTAAATCTGCTTGCATTTTCGCTTAATTTCGTCCTAAAAACAAGCTAGTTTCGCTATTTTTGGAGTCCCTAAATTAAAGACAGATGACAAATACAATCGCTACGGCTTTAAACACCGACGTGATCAATGATAATTCGATTGCCCGTTTCCGGGAAGAATTTTCAAAAGGAAAACCTTACAAACACATTATCATTGACAATTTCCTGCAGGAAGATGTGGCGGATGCGCTCTATAAGAATTTCCCCAAAGTGACAGAGCTCCGCAAACACTACAAAGGAATCAACGAAAATAAATCGGAAGGATCCAGCTTTGAGGAGTATGACAGCCGTTTCCCAATCGTGCTTGAAGCCATCAAAAGCAAAGAATTTACCCATTGGCTGGAGCAAGTTGTGCAAATCGACAACCTGCTGCTGCCGGATGATCATCGGGGAGCCGGGGTGCACCAGGGACGCAATAGCAGTTTCCTGGATGTGCATGTTGATTTTAGTGTACATCCAATCCTGAATATGCACCGGCGCTTAAATCTGCTCATCTTCCTGAATAAAAACTGGAAAGAGGAATATGGCGGACTGCTCGAATTGTGGAATGAAGACGTAACAGTTCTGGAAAAAGAAGTAATGCCTTCCTACAACCGGGCGGTAATTTTTGAAACAACAGATACCTCCTATCACGGGTATGATGTCATTACCATCCCCGAAGATGAGACCAGAAAATCGATATACAGCTATTATTACTCCCCTTTGGCTCCGGGTGTAAAATATCACGATACAATTTTCAAACCCCGGCCCTCAGACTCTTTGGTGAAGAAAACCCAGACCAATGCTAAGGAATTGGTCAAAAACGGTATCAAAAAGACCATCCAAAAACTTGGTCTCAAAGGAATTTTTGAGCGATTTGAATAATTTTTTTGTCCGGGGCTTTTACGGTAATGAGAAAGTTATTAATTTTGCACTCGCTCAAGTGATTGAGCACTGATTGACCCATGGTGTAATCGGTAACACAACTGTTTTTGGTGCAGTCATTCAAGGTTCGAGTCCTTGTGGGTCAACATCCTAAAATTCAAAGCCTCTGTAGATCAATGATTTATGGAGGCTTTTTCTTTAGAGTGATTGTTCTACTCCAATTTTCTCTGATATATCCACCCAGCGCACTAAAACATCTTCAGTTGATCCGGGTCTGTTCGGACCTCCGGTTCCATATCTATGATCTCTATCAGCATATCCTCATACCACTCATAAGAGGATAATGGAGTGACATCTGCAGGGATATAATCCACCTGAGCCACATGCCAGTCATTACAAAGGCTGCTCCCTTCTCCGTTTTCTTCCAATTCCAACCATTGAAAAAGGGCCGGCACACAGTTAAAATCAAACCACCTTCGTACATCAGCTAAGGTATCCGCCTTCATTTGGTTAATACCTTCGTAGGTAATTAAAAACATAGGTTAACCGTTTATAAATTTTGAATCGGAACTAAAATCAATGTTCGGAGTCATCCTATAGGCTGCCTCTGGTGGATTGAGTTGTCAGTCCACGCAACTATTAGTCAACATCTTAAAAAAAACCTGGATTAATATCCTTGGGCTTTTTTGTTTCCCCTTCCGGGAAATATTTCTTCACCTTACTTGTGGTTAAGATAGAGTACAAAATAATCAATCACACCCAGTTTCTTCCCTAAGTAACTGCACAGCAATATCTGAAACCCGTTGCATAGCTCCGGAAGTATTACTGATAACGATGACTGTCATTCCACTTTCAGGTAGAAGCATAAACATGGCAGATACGCCTGTTTGCCCACCTGTATGGCCATAAACCGGTCCGCGGGCAGGATTGTCGCCGTACAGATACCAACCCATTCCATAGCCGTTTCCATCTTTTTTAAGTCCGGTGTTATCAACCATCAAATTAAAGCTTTCCTGGCTGATCAGCGAATGATCAATCAGGGCATCACCAAACTTCAACAAATCATCTACCGTAGAATAAATCCCGCCACCAGGGATCCGATCACTCAGATTGGTGACTTCAGCTAGTTTAATTTTCTTTTTGCCTTTATGATATAACTTGGATTTATTTGGATATTCAACACCATAATCCTCAATGCCGGTATTATACATAGCTGCCTTATCCCAAATATTTTCCTGCATGTAGGCTTCATAAGTCATTCCGGAGGCACGTTCGATTACCAAACCTAATACCGTATATCCAAAAGAGGAATAATTAAATTCCTCCCCCGGGACAGCCATTAAGTCTCGGGAAGCAATCCAATCAACCGCATCCGATAGTGTTGGGTATTCTATTTGATTTTCTACTTCTTTGGTATTTCGGTATCCTTCAATACCGGAAGAATGGCTCATCAAATGCCTGACAGTGATGGTTCCCTCTGGTTTATCCGGAAACTCCGGAATGTATTGCTGAACGGGAGCATCCAAATCAATTTTTCCCTGCTCCACCAACTGCATAACGGCCACTGCTGTCATTGGCTTTGCAATGGAGGCTATTCTGTTCCGGGTGGAGGGCTGAAAACTAAGCGTCTTTTCCAAATCTCCATACCCTACTGCATCCGTCCAGGTACATTTCCCATTTAAAGAAATACCTGCTGCAATACCAATGCAATCGCCTTCATTAATCGCTGGAAAAAGATAACGTTCGGCTCGTTGGGTCGTATCAAAAACCTGAGCGTCTAGCTGAAAGAAGGAAATAAATAGAAAAATAAAAAGAAAGCCGTATTTCATAGAGATATTATTTACACTCAAACGAAAGTGATTTGGCTTGAGTATATATCCCAACGAAAGTGATTTCGGCTTTTTGAAATCAGCTGAAAATAAACCAAATCCCTTAATGGAGTTTTACTCTCCCAACACGACCGGATGCACTTCTCCCGAATTTTCAAAAGCGATTTGCGCATAATAAAGCCCAGCGGGGAGTCCGGAAACAGCCATTTCTATTCGTATCGTATTTAGGTTATACAGTTCTCGTATCACTCTACCCTGGTTGTCAAACAAAACAACCTCTTTTATTGGTCTTGAATCTGATGAAATATATAAGAGCTCAGCAGCCGGATTCGGATACAGTTTGCATTCGGCGAAAGCCTGAATTCCCGAAACACCGGAAATGGTAAACTCCCGAAGGTCCATAATATAGGCCCGGCCAAAACCGGTATTTGCATCCGGGTCGCCCACGATGGCAAATTCTTCCGAAATATCCATTGGCAGTCCCTGATAATTAGCGATGGATGCACTTTTCACACGCAAGCGCCCAATTTCAGTCCAACTGGTCGGATCGGTTTTTTGATAGATCAATATCTGGTGCGCACTATCTAAACTGGCGGCTGGTTCATCGGTATAGCCCTGGATAGCAAAATCACCTTCTAAAGCCACATGACGTCCAAATAGGTTTTCTTCCAGATCAGGGGCTGTAACCGTTTGAACAGGCCCCCAGGTATCTCCTTCATTCTGATAAAATGTGGCACCGCCAACAATTGGATTTATTCCGTCGGAAGTATGCCGGTAACCAAACAGTAAATTCTCATTAGAATGTGCAACATTCCAGGAGGGTGTAATGGCTATGTTTGGGCTTTCGGTATGCTCGACTGCCTGTTTAAACGTCCATACACCATCTACTAATTGATACATGAAAATCGAATTGGTAAATCCGCCGCCGGAATTAAAAAGATAGGACCCTACTGCTGCCCAATCGCCCGAAATACTGGCGCCTGCACCAAAATTATACCCCGAATAACCAGGCGGTGGGGTAAGTACAATTTGCTCTTCCCACACATCCGAGTTGCGTTTGTAAATAATCGCTGCGCCCGTTCCAAAAGAATCATCCGGAGCACCAATAATGGCTTGATCACCTTCTATATCGCAAATAAAGCCAAAAGCCGCACCGCCAGAAAGGTTGGGTTCAATAATTTGTTTTTCCACCCAATTACCGTTTTCAAGTCGATAGAAATAGGCTTTGCCAGACAGATTACTCGTGAAATTATCCGTTGGGGCACCGATTAACAGGTATTCGCCATCCACCGCGCAGCCTAATCCGAATCGATCACCTGCAGCGCCATCAGAAGGCTCCAATAAGGCTGTTTCCACCCATTCCTCATTTGTAAATTGAAAGCAGGCAACCGCGCCGGCGTCGGAATTATATCGATGTGCTGCCAGAAAGGCAAAGTCACCGGAAACGGCAACTTCTATTGCCGAAAATTCCGTATTCGCAAAAGCGGAAGATTCAATTTCCCAGTAGGCGAGCTGGGCGTGTGTGACATTCAGCGAAAGCGTAAAGAGTACAAAGAGTTGCAGTGTTTTCATCAGCATGGGATTTTTTCGAATGTGGAAATTTATATAAAACATTCTGATCCCCTTGCTAGAAACCCGACAAAACTCAATTTCTGTTTAGTCCTTTTAAAAAGGGTACAAAGCGAAACGTATCTAGTTTTTCTTCTTTGAAACTACCATCCTCCAGGCGCTCTACACAATACATGATTTGGTCTTCTACTCCAACTGGAATAACCAATCGTCCGCCTATGGCCAACTGATCGAGCAAGGCAGGCGGAATTTCAGAGGCCCCTGCCGTAACTAAAATGCGATCAAAAGGAGCAAATTCCGGCAAGCCTTTGTAACCATCACGCAAAAAACAACGGATGCGTTGGAGTCCCAACCGGGCTAACATTTTCTGCGCGCTCACAAAAAGGGTCTCTTGCCGCTCAACTGTAAAAACCCGTCCTCCGATTAAAGCCAAAACCGCTGCCTGGTATCCGCTACCCGTTCCGATTTCTAAGATTTTCTGACGCTTCTCTACTTGCAGAAGTTCTGTTTGGTAGGCAACCGTAAAAGGCTGGGAAATGGTTTGACTGGCACCGATGGGAAAAGGCTTGTCTTCATAGGCTTGTTTTTCAAAAGCACCTTCCAAAAATAAATGCCGCGGAATTTCGCCCATTACCTGCAATACGCGCTCATCCCGAATCCCCTTCTCCCGAAGGGTTTCGATCAATTTTCGGCGCATGCCTTTATGGCGGTAGGAGTCAAGCATGAATTAGGTTGAGTGGTCCTGTGGTCCTGTGGTCCTGTGGTCCTGTGAGTTAGTTGGTTAGTGAGTTAGTTTTTCAGTGGGTTAGTTTTTTAGTGGGTTAGTGGGGTATTCAACATTAGAAATTAATACTTAAAATTATTCAGACCTAGCCTAGGGTCGATAAGTTCACGTTTTAAACGATTCAAACGCGTTAAACTTGAGCGAAGTTATACTCATTAAAAATTCAAAATTTTGACTTCAAAATTCGAAACCTCTTCACAACTACGTTATTTTGCGGCTCGAATATACCTATTATGACAAAGATAAAATTTGGTACCGACGGCTGGCGAGCAATTATCGCACAAGAATTTACTGTTGACAATGTCATGCGTGTGGCTTATGCCAGTGCCCAGTGGCTCAAAAGTCGCGGAAAAACGAAGGTGGTTATCGGTTTTGATTGCCGCTTTGGCGGAAGGCTTTTTACCGAGTCTGCTGCACGTGTATTAGCAGAAAATGGCATGCACGTTTTTATGGCACCTGAGTTTGTAAGTACCCCCATGGTATCGCTTGGGGTTGTGAAGCTTCAGGCAGATCTGGGTGTGGTGATTACAGCCAGTCACAATCCGCCTTCTTACAATGGGTATAAGTTGAAATCTAAACTTGGCGGCCCCATGATTCCTGCTGAAGTAGCAGAAGTGGAAGCTCTTATTCCCGATTCAGTACCGGCACAGCCAAACTCGTTTGATCATTATCTGGAGCAGGGTGCCATCGAATATGTAGCACTGGAGGACATATATGTAGCCCATGCCGAAGCCTATTTTGATTTGGATGCCATTTCAAAATTGCCGCAAAAAGTGGCTTACGATGCGATGTTTGGTGCTGGTCAGAATGCCATGCGGCGGCTTTTGCCGAATGCTGTATTCCTTCATTCAGAATACAATCCTTCTTTTCTGGGTCAGGCACCCGAGCCAATACACCGCAATTTAACTGAGCTCTCCGACTTAATTGCCGGAGACGATTCTATTGGTTGCGGGATTGCAAACGATGGCGATGCCGACCGGATCGGCATGTATGACGGACACGGAAAATTTATCGATAGCCACCATTTGTTATTGCTTTTGCTCTACTACATGAAGGAGATCAAAGGAGAAACAGGCAAAGTGATCATCACTTTTTCGGTAACCGAAAAAATGAAAAAGCTGGCACAACAATACGGGCTGGACTTTGAAGTAACAAAGATCGGTTTCAAATATATTGCCGAGATCATGGCTCAGGAGGATGTGATCGTTGGTGGGGAAGAATCCGGCGGACTTGCCGTAAAAGGACATATCCCGGAGCGGGATGGCATCTGGAACGGCTTGATCATCCTGGAATTTATGGCCAAAACAGGAAAATCGCTGGAGGAACTCATTCAGGTCATTTACAGCAAAGTAGGCTCCTTTGCCTTTGATCGCGACGACCTACATGTCACAGAAGAACTAAAAGCGGAAATCCTTCAAGCTTGTATTGACCGGAAGTATAAAAACTTTGGATCATACACCGTACAAAATGTGGAAGATCTGGACGGTTTCAAATTTCACCTGGACGAAAACAGTTGGGTCATGATCCGGCCATCCGGTACCGAACCGGTGCTCCGGGTTTACAGTCAGGCGCCAACCGATGCCGATGTTCGAAAGATATTAGATGCAACAGGGGCTACGATTTTGCCTGCTTAAGGTCGGATCATCCCTATGTGCGGGATGCCGTCTTCAAGGTATCCCGCTCCATCAGATTCAAAACCCAGGCTGCGATAAAACTCCAGTAAATAAACCTGGGCCGAAATTTTAATCGGCTTTTCCGGAAACAGAAATTTACACGATTCAATGGCCTCCTCCATCAATTTTTTCCCAAAACCCTTGCCTCGAACCCCCGGACTTGTTACTACCCGTCCGATAGACGCATAGCCCTCATAAGATGCCCCGGGAGGAAGAATTCGGGCATAGGCCTGAAGTTCGCCTTTCGGGCTCCAGGTCTTCAAATGATAGGCTTGTTGATCCAACTCATCCAAATCCTGGTAAGGACAATCTTGTTCGACCACAAATACTTCCGCCCGGAGCCGAAGAATTTCATATAATTGATTCAGGCTTAATTCTGCGTAAGGGGTAAGTTGAAAGGATGGCATGGGTTCTGTGGTTCTGTGGTTCTGTGGTTCTGTGGTTCAAAATTAAAACTTAAAACATAAGAATTAAGTCGTTGTTATATAGATCATGAGTAATCCGTGGCAATATTTCAAAAGTTTATTTAAAGCATCAGAGGAGAGTTCGCCTTCGAATCCATTTTTGCATGAATTGATCATTCGCAGTGAAGCGGAAAAAGCAGATTATGAAAAATGGAAGGACCAACTCGTTCGACAGCGTTTGAGTAGTTGGTTGCAGGATCAATACATACTTTTTCGGCTGGAGCCGGAACGTATAGATGAAAGTATTGACTTCTTACATGCGCCTTCCTCTAAAGGTTTTGCTATTCATTTTTCTAAAATGGGTTACGCTTTACGCGAATCCAGACATTTTTTAGACTTTCTTAAAGAGCAGGTCCGTGGAATTGGGTACCGCAACCAAATTTCCGATACCCGAACATATCAGAAAGGGGAATGGGTCGAAACAATTGAACGCCATTATTTAAAACCAAAGCCAGACTTTAATACTCCCGGAAAATTTAAACAGGTATTTGGAAATATCCGGATTGAACTCAAGCTCCGGGATGAACAACCTTTTCTGCTCACCTTTAGCGCAACCACTTACAACGACAGCCTGTTTGATCCGCCCAAGGAGTTTGATGAACTAATGGCAATACTCCTATAATGGTGGTCAGGCAAATTAAATTTTGATTTACCATCACCTTATCCTTCTTTTCGGAACTAAATCCGGCAAACGAGGGTTTTGTTTTTTCATTTAGACAACACCCGAATCATGCTTACCCGGACTATCCGTTTATACAGAGATTCTTTTGCCGGACTTTCGAAAGAGGTTTGGTTACTTTCTACCGTCATGCTCATCAATCGATCGGGCATGATGGTTCTTCCATTTATAGCTATTTATTTGACAGGTCCTTTGGGCTTTACACTCAACCAGGCTGGCATTACCATGGCTTGTTTTGGGGTTGGTTCTGTGGCAGGAACTTATGTAGGTGGTTATTTAACTGATCGCATTGGGTATTATAAAGTCCAGTTTTGGAGTCTCTTATTGACCGGTTTAATGTTTGGGGTATTGATGTATATGAAAACCTTTCTGGCTTTTTCTATATGTCTCTTTTTCCTGACTTTTATAGCCGACCTTTTTAGGCCTGCAAACTTCGCTGCTGTACGTATTTACAGTAAACCTGTTAATCGCACCCGGTCAATTTCGCTAATACGTCTGGCAATAAATTTGGGCGTTGGAATTGGTCCGGCGATTGGTGGTTTAATGGCTGCAACTTACGGCTATGAATGGTTATTTATTGGGGATGGTGGAACCTGTATTCTGGCTGCAATCTTTTTTCGAATAGCATTAAAAGAAAAGAAGGCCACTCCGGAAGAAAAAGAAACACAAAAAAATTTACCCAAAGTTTCTGTATGGCATGACCGTTATTTTCGGATATTTTTGGGCGCTACCTTTTTTATGGCACTGGCTTTTTTGCAAATTCTTTATACTACTTCCATGGCCTTTAATGACCTTTTTGGAATAGGTGAAGCCGGAATAGGTTTATTGTTTGGGATAAACGGGTTCTTGATTTTCCTGATTGAAATGCCCATAGTTTTTGTACTTGAAACAAGATATAATACATTAAAACTTATCGCCCTAGGAAGCTTTATTATTGCCGGATCTTACTTTGTATTAGTAACCCCGTATGGCTGGATTGGCTTAGCCTTTATCTCCATATTACTAATCACTTTTGGAGAGATAATCAGCTTCCCGTTTTCCAGCGCTTTTGCTGTTGAACGTGCCCCGGAAGGCATGGTGGGACGATTTATGGGGATGTATGGAATGATGTTTTCCATTGCGCACATTATTGCACCAATAATCGGCATGCAGATGATCCGGGTCTTTGGCTACAGTGCCCTATATTATTTGCTTGGCACCTTTTGTTTGATTTCGGGCTGGGGATATTGGCATTTAGCAGGTCTGCTTAAAAAAGACCCGCAACCCGTTTTGATCACAGACAACCTGGTGGTACCCGGGAACTAAAAAGGGAAGAGCCTCCACCAAAATGGAGGCTCTTCTTTTATGGAAAACAGGAATAGTTAGATCAAACAAACAGGCCTACCACAGCAAGCAAGGCCCCAATAATGATGGCTAATAAGCCTACCACAAAGCTCCCGCTAAATGTAATGACTCCCACGACTAAAAGCAGGGCACCCAAAACTATTAAGAGCACGCCCAGCCCAATAACTCCAAAACTAAAATCTTTATGCGACGCTCGTTTATTGAGCCGTTTTTCTAATCTATTGAGTTTTCGCGCTTCTTGTTTAGACAATTGAATTTCGGCTTCTTTCTGAACCTCAACGTGTTGATCAGGAATTATCTGTACCACCGCTTTGGATTCTATCGGGATGAAAAAACCAAGCAGGATAAAGATGAGCAGGAGGTCAAATTTATGTAACATAACAATCTGAATTAGGGTGATAATAAAGCATTTGTTCCTAATTCAGATGCATCGTTGCCGGGTTGACCCCTATGTGTCAGGCAAAAAAAATGTTGGAGCCTGTCGAAGAGCTCCAACATCAAAACCCGACTGTGGACAATAGGCTCCCTGGTCAGCAAACACAGACCAGTTCAGAGCTATGCATTAAAACTTAATGTTACTAAATCTTTAAGGTTGGTTAATCGTTCGGAATCAGAAACCGGAACTTCTATTGAAAGGATGATATAACTATCTGCTTGTTTAAACCCATGTACATATTGAAGGGTTTTCCCGACAACAAAAGTGGCTTCAAATTCATTTTCACCCAGGTCAGAATCAATATTTTGCATTTTTGAATTCTCCCTTGTTTTGTCCTCAAAGGTGAAATAATAAATATCTTTCATAGTCCAATCCAGGACATTATAAGAACCAGACACCCTTAACCTGGTCATATTGTCAGTCGATATTAGCAATACGCCATCACCGTTATCAGGAAAAAATTCCTGCGTAAAGATATCCTCCGGATACTCCATACAATAGCCAAACCGCTCATTGCAATAGTCCTGCACTGTACTTCCCGAATTAACAGGAACTGCTGCATAAATAAATGGCAACAAAAGTATTATGACTGAACTTGAAATAAGTTTCATGGTATATTATATTTAATTAAAAAATTAATGCCCTCATTCATCTCTAATAATCAGTACCGCTACATTAAAATTTAAATTATTTCAATCCTGTTATAAAATCAATGATCTCTACTAATAAAACAGTTAGTCCTGCTCAAATGTTCGAAACGACAACCATCTGCTTCCCAAATTTGGTATTCAACTTTTTTATTTTCATTGCGGGTTTTTATTTACCTTCCGAAAACAAAAATCCAGAACATGACAAAGATTCTACAACTATCCAATATCGTCGGCTTACTCCTGGTTCTAACCATGAATGCCCTGGCAAATATTCTTCCTATTGCAGGATACAACACGGGAGAACTATCGGATTTGCATCGCTACTATTGCCAATTTTACTACACTGTTGGTCGATATTAAATGGAGTGGATTTGGCATATCTGAATCTGTCTGTGCTATAATTGTAATTATTATTGGCACTCTGATTAACCTCCATTATCTACTAAAACGAAACGACTTATTTTTTCCACTTGTTGGAATATGGGCATTCCTTGGAATAGCATTAAAAAGAAGTCAGGTAGATCCTGTTATTTTACCAATTCTGATAAGTGCAGCAGTATGTGCCAGTATTCTATTTATTGCAGCAAGCTATAAAACGTTTAGCAGCATTCGCAAGGGTATTTAGAGCTTGTTCGTTTTGGGTATAATAAAAAAAAATCCGCCTGCTGGGGATCCAGGTTTTGTTGCCCAAAGCTCTGCAAAAAATTATTCGCCCTCAATTGTCTATGAGGTTGACGGCAGCAGAATCCAACACACAGGTTTCGGATGGTTTGGTAAGCCTTGAAAACCTGTTGCGTTTTCAATGGCAGATTGCCCTGGGCGAAAAACAGATGAAGCAGAAGGAATTCCTGGATTTGCTGAAAAAATACAGCGGCATCGTCAAATTACAGGATCAATATGTTTATTTCGACGAGAAAGAGATTCAAAACCTACTGGATAAACTCCAAAATCCGCCAGAACCAGACTCGCACCAACTTTTGCAGGCAGCGTTGTCTGAGGAATATGATGGCTCCTCTGTAAAATTGACCAAACAGGCTCGACAGTTGATCGAATCCTTACTCGCTGCAGGTCCGGTAGCTCTGCCCGAAGGATTACAGGCTACCCTTCGCCCCTATCAGGAGCGTGGATTTAGCTGGGCACAAATAGGTTTCGGTAGCCTGCTGGCGGATGATATGGGGCTTGGCAAAACCCTGCAAATTATCACGCTCCTCTTGAAAATGAAACAGGAAAGAGCTTTCTCTCAGGAAAAAGGGTTGATTATTGTGCCAACTACCCTGCTAACCAACTGGTTTCTCGAACTCCAAAAATTTGCGCCCGACTGGCAAGCCCACGTTTATCATGGTCCGGGGCGAAGTCTGCTCCCCCTTCAAGAAGCAGACCTGCTGATCACAACCTATGGAGTGCTCCGAAGCGAGGGAGCTACCTTGCAAAAACACTCCTGGCGAATTATGGTAATTGATAAAGCCCAAAACATCAAAAATCCAGCTACCGCCCAAACCAAAGCCATTAAAAAAATTAAGGCTCCAATTAAAATTGCGATGAGCGGCACCCCGGTTGAAAATCGCCTGAGCGAATACTGGAGTATCTTTGATTTTACTAACCGAGGTTATTTAGGTAGTCTAAAAAAATTTAAAGAAAATTTGGCCAATCCGATCGAACAAGATCGGGATCAGGAAAGCCTCGACCGCTTCCGTAAAATTACCGAACCCTTTATTTTACGGCGCGTGAAAACGGATAAATCCATTATCAAGGACCTTCCGGAAAAAATTGAAAAAAATGAATATTGCGCACTTACTGCCGACCAGGCTGCACTATACCAAAATGTCCTGAATGCAACCTTGCAGGCTATTCCGTAAGCCTCCGGCATCAATCGCCGTGGACTGGTTCTTAAATTGATTACTGCGCTTAAACAGATCTGTAACCATCCGGCTCACTTTTTGAAAAAAGGTACACCCGACCCTGCATTATCTGGTAAAACCCAACATCTGTTTAGCCTGTTGGAACAAATTCTGGATTCGAATGAAAAAACCATATTGTTTACTCAGTATCGGGAGATGGGTGTTCTCCTTGTAAAAATGATCCAGACTGCATTTGGCCTGGAGGCACCTTTTCTGCATGGCGGAGTAAGCCGAAAAGAGCGCGACCGGATGGTAACAGATTTTCAGGAAAACCGAACCACACGCTTACTGTTGCTTTCTCTAAAAGCAGGAGGCACTGGCCTAAACCTCACCGCTGCCAGTAATGTCATCCATTTTGATCTTTGGTGGAATCCTGCGGTCGAAACACAGGCCACAGATCGAGCTTATCGAATCGGGCAGGAACAGCGGGTTTTGGTGCACCGATTTATTACAAAAGGAACCTTTGAAGAAAAGATCGACACCCTTATTCAACGTAAAAAAGAACTGGCCGACCTAACTGTTGCTGGTGGAGAAAAATGGATCGGAGCACTTTCTGATCAGGAACTTCACGAACTGGTAGGCCTAAGCGATTAGACTATTCCAGGGTGCTATTTACAGATACTGCTGCATCTGCTCCATTAGCCAATCCCGATGCATTATGCCTTTGGGCGGAGGCAACTTTTTTTGTAATTTAATCACAGTGTCCCGATCAATAACTTTTGCCAGTTTGGTCGTAAAGTCCACAAATTTTTTCAATTGAAGTTTCAGTTGTGCATCAAGCATTTTGTTGCGCAGCAAAAAAATGCGGGTGGCTTCCAGATAACTCAGCAACAATTCCTCCTGCCTGGTTTCAAAATAGATTTTGATGAGCAAACTTCGGGCACTCACATTCAGCAACAAGTCATTGAACTCCACTCTTACCAATTCTAGTTGCGCCTGGTCGAGTTTGCGCTGGTGGTAGTAAAAATGGGCGAGATTGTAGCGGTACATATTTTCCGAATGGCTTTCCGGAAGCATATGCCTGTAAGTGTGTAGGAAAGTCTCCGTCCAGTCCACTTGCCCTGTTTTCAAACCAACGGTTATCAGGTTTGCGTAGCGCCACGGTGGGAGGTAACCGTCTTCGAGCAGGAGCTGTTTTTCCAACAACAACTTATTAATTTCCAAATACTCATACCAAAAATGCTGATCGTTAAACCGGTTGATCCGACGGGTGCAGAAATTGAGCAGCAAGGTGTACAACTGTTTCAGCTCGCCGGGTTCGAAGAGGTTTCCATGTGCTGTCAGCAGGTATTTTACCGGGTCGAAATGCTCGGTTTGTTCCAGATTGCTCAACAATTGAAACAGCCTTCGGTAAATCTGCACTGCCGCTACCTCTGTAAACTGAGAAGAGGCCGACCACTCCACTACTTCGGCTATCAATGGCATCCGGTATTCTACCTCAAACATGTTGACGAGGTTCTGCATTTCACAGGCATAACGCAGTTTTTCAATTACAAAAAAAACGTCCAGCGCATCGGCTGCATCCTGTAGGTTTGGGTCGTATCCGCGTTGATTAGCATCGGCCTGCTCATACTGCAAGCGTTTAAAAACCATCTGCTTTTTAAAAAATGCGGCATTACGGTGGGGATATTTTCTAAGCTTTTTTGTCAGCCCAGCCTCCACAGCGTGGTAGTGCTTGGGGAGATCAAGGTAATGATACTGTTCGAGCAGGTATAGCGGCATATCAATAAGGTGGTCGTGAAAGCGCTCTGTTGCGAGGTAGTCTTCCAGCTGCGTCAACAGGTCATTCATGCGATAGGCTAACAATTTTTCGTCGGTTGGTTTCGACAATACCAAGCTGCGCAAAACTTCGGCTTTCGTCAAACCAGGGTGCGAAAACGTAGGCGCATGTTTTACTAAATACCAGAAAAAGATCCGGTTGTCTGCATTTTTATGAAAAACAGGCGATTCGAGCCACTCCCCAAAGCGGGAAAGCTGTTTTGGGCTTAACTTGCGTAAGGCTTCAATCAGTTTGCTCGTATGCATGCCGATGTTTTTTTCTACACTAACCCACACCTGTTTTGATGGGTCCGGGCCATTGACAACATATTCTAAATTTAATTGAAATCCCTGAAACCTGCCCACTATTCGCAAAAATCTATCAAGCAATGAACCTAGCTCACCTCCTCCCAAGACTAAAATCGGCCGGCATACAGAGTCTCTTTTTGACGCTGTTACTTCCCCTTCCACTAGTTGCCCAAATTACCATGTTTCCCGGCGACTGCAACAACGATGGTACTGCGGACCAATACGACATCTTACCCATCGGTATCGCCTATCAAATCGAAGGCAGCCCCCGGCCAGATGCTACCCTTGAGTGGGTACCGCAGCTACACCCCGACCCGTGGGGACTTCAATTACCCGTCAGCGGGGTGGATTTGACTTTCGTGGATAGCGACGGAAACGGCATCATTGACTCCTTTGATCTCGATCCTATTGCCTTGAATTTTGACAGCATTCAAAATCAGGCTATGCCCCTTCCGCTACCCTACTTACCACCCGACACCTGTTTCAGTTGCCCTAAACCAAAACTCGTCATCACCTTTGATCGCGACACGGCCATGGTTAAGGATACTTTTTATGCCGAACTCGTGCTGGTCTATGAGGAGGAAGTACCTCCATCCGTCGGAGCCCTCGGAATCGCTTTTGGCCTCAACTATGACCCGCTAAACGTTGTCGATTCGCTCACCTCCGTTTTTCCCGATACGATGCCTGGCGACTTGATGTTTGTTACTTCTACCAGCAGCCTGGCTCGTTCGTGGCGAGTTATTCCGCCAGGACAAATACGCTTTGGAGCGGCAGGAAAAGGCACAAACCGCTTTTTTGCAACACGACTCCTGGGGCGGGTGGAATTGGTGGTCGAGGACATGATCATTCGCCTGCCTATGGCTGTGGCTACCGATTTTTGGTTGGAAGCGGATGGCATCTTAATCTTAAACCAGTTTGAGCAGGTAGTTTGCCTCGATTCGGTAGTACTAGACACTCTGGTTCTTTTCGATCCTGTTAATGCGGTAAAGAAGCAAGATAATTTGCTCCCGTATATTTCCTTTTTCCCGAATCCTGCCAACGATTGGATTCAGGTGCTTTCGCCGAATGGAGCGCTAATTCAAATAGAAATTTGGTCGCTCGATGGACAATTGGAACGGCAATGGCGGAATGTAGATACTTCTGAAAAATTGCTGTTTCAGGGACTGGAACCGGGCGTGCATTTACTGAAAATGTACACCCCAAAAGGAGTACTCGTAGAAAAAATGGTCGTAGAACAATAGTGGAAGGAAAGACTTTCAAGTGAAAAGTCTAATTTGATGTACAAAGACAGACCACACATAAACTCCTGTATTTCAATACAGTAAAAATTATTTTCTTTCCCAAAAGTTCCTTTCCGGCCCTTTCAAGCCTGCTTTTTGCCTGGATTTTAGCAGAAAATCGTACTGGAACCCCCTCCTGCGAATGGTCATTTTTGCAACAGGTTTTTCAATCCAAATTTTACATTAAAAAAATCTAAGCCATGAAATCGTTGCAAAAAATCATCGTTCTCACCCTCATTGGATGCCTTCTTAGTTTTAATTCGTTTTCCCAAAAAGGGAAAGCCGTAAAAGCCCGTGAAAATGCCGAAAAAGCGCGGGACAATGTGACGGAAGCCGTTGAAATAATTACGGATATTGCCGCTGACTGCCCCGAACTAACTGCTCGCCAAATGAAAGAAATTAAGAAGCAAATGGAAAAGGCAAAAGCCGAACTGGAAAAGGCAAAAACCGAGGCTAAAAACGCTACTGCTGCGGCCTTGGCTTCCCGGGCCAGGGATAAAGTCGAATCCACAGCCGCTGCTACAGCCGCTGAGGCAGCCGTAACCGCCGCCGAGGAAGCCCTCGCTGAGGCCGTCGCTTCGGTGCCCGGCATACGAGCCTCCAACAAAATCAAGGAAGAACTAGATAACCTGGATGTGAGCGACCATTCGGAAAAGGAAAAAATGAAAACTGCTCTGCAAGATGAAGCAGTGAAAGCGGGTTATGAAAACCCTTGTGACTCCAGTCTTGTGCGCAAAGCAGTGGAACTCAAACTGGACAGTTACAAGAATAAATACAACGAACAATCCAACAGGGCTCTACACGAGTGGCTCTTAGAGGTAGAGAAAAAATTAAAGCAGTTGGTACTTGTTTCTTTCGAATCCGAAGGTGATTTGGAATATGTAGCACAAGGCAGTTTTCCCCACCGCTTTACTGTAGAGCTCTTCGGAGGTATCATTTTTACTCCCAATGAGGGTACCGTTTGGCCATTGAGCCAACAGCTTGGAGATTTAGAAAAACAAATTTTCACCGACCCTGGTACTTTCGAAAAACTGTTTGAAAGCCTTGGCGGAGAGTTCTTCTTAGGCGATTTTTCGGAAGCGCCAAAACCCCTAAACCCGCAAGCAACTACCAGCTGGATCTGGGGATTTGGCAGCAACTACTCCATCACACCCAACTTTTCTGTTGCAGGAAGCCTCCATTTTGCCCATCACGAACTACATGCCGTGTTTCCAGTAACAATATTTAATTCAACCAACGGTGAAATGCAGTCCACAATGGGTCAATTAAATGCCCGAGTGGCCACCATGCGAGGTCGAATCGGTGGGCAATACACACTAGGTCAAGGCCTCGTACGGCCATTTGCCGGGGTCGGAATCCAGTACACACGAGCCGCAGTACAAGATGTAAACGCCCTTCTCAGCGGGGTACCTTTTGATTCGGAATTGGAGGTTTTAACAAAATCCCTGGGAGCTTATGGTACGGCAGGCATAGAAGTTCATCCAACAAAATTGATTTCTTTCCGAGTTAGTGCATTTACCGGTAGTGAAAAGATGGAGACCGGCTCGAAGCAGCTAGAAACCGTCTGGGCACCAGGGTTGAGTATTGGTGCTGGCCTCAAGTTCTAAAAAATCTGGTGGCGGATACCAGGTTCCCTGGCCTTCATTCAGAGCCTGAAACGAAGTGGTTTGGAGAAATAATGGAACAGCTGTTGTTTTCCAAAACCACTTCCACCTGGGTATAAAACGGATAAAATAAATCCCGCAAAAACCATCATAAAACATAAGAAGTTCTTAACACCTTTTTCGTTTTATTGCGTGTTTTTATTTATCTTCCAAAAACATCGATTCCGAACATGACAAAGATTCTACAACTATCCAATATCGTCGGCTTACTCCTGGTTCTAACCATGAATGCCCTGGCAAATATTCTTCCTATTGCAGGATACAACACAGGAGAACTATCTGATATGTATCCCAACCTTTTTGTTCCGGCGGGACTCACCTTTTCTATTTGGGGGGTGATTTATCTTTTGCTGATTGGTTTTGCTATCGTTCAATCAAAGGGACTGTTCAACTCAAATAATGAATCGCCCGCGTTTGTAGATAAAATTGGTTGGATTTTTGTACTGAACTGCCTGCTTAATGCCGGTTGGATTTTAGCCTGGCACCATCAGTTAATCGTCCTCTCTCTTTTTATTATGGTGGGTCTTTTATATACCCTGGTTGTCATTTACGAACGGCTTGTAAGTACATCAGAAAACACTACGAGAAGCTACCGTTTTTTTGTTTCCCTGCCATTTAGCATTTATTTAGGATGGATTTGCATCGCTACTATTGCCAATTTTACTACTTTTCTGGTTGATATAAAATGGAATGGATTTGGCATTTCAGAATCTGTTTGGGCGATATCTGTAATCAGTATCGGCACCCTTATAAACCTGTATTATTTATTAAAACGAAATGATTTATTTTTTCCCCTTGTTGGCATTTGGGCATTTTTAGGTATTGCCTTAAAAAGAAGTGAGGTGGATCCAATTATTTTTCCTGTATTGATAAGTGCCGCAGTATGTGCCAGTATTTTATTTCTGGCAATAAGCTATAAATCGTTTAGCATCCTCCGCAAGGGAATTTAACCTATATGTAAATGCAAAAATCCGCCTGCTCTTTAAAAGAACAGGCGGATTGAATATGCAAGTTACAACTAATTCAACTAAGGAATAATTCCAACAACGCTGACATTCGCCTCGATTGTTGCTGCGGCATTGAGATCCAAATCAAGCAGATCTAACAGCCCTAAAAGTAAGTCAACCTGTAGCATTCCTTTAAATTCGACTTCTCCATCTGAATTACTATCCTCATAACCGGCAAAATGGAGTTCATAATCTCCAGCCTCCAGGAAAGAAATCTGGAAATCACCATTATTTGCAACAACTGCACTTGAAACGGCCTGGCGGAACATGATATCACTATCTCCCTGCTCTGTCGTTTCTTTATCATCATCAAATGTTCCCTTCGCATAAGCATAAACCACAATCCGATCACCGCCATATCCTAACAAATCCGAACAGTTTCCTGTAAAAGTACCTGCTTCTGCTTTTGCGACCAGTCGTATTGCAGCTTCGGTTTCTGATTTGGAAGCCATTTCATAGCGATCATCAGGCTGGGGATTTTCTTCGTACCGAATTGCTTTTCTTACATCAAAATCAAGTACGATGTCTGTTTGAGTGTTCGGCTCGACAACAAACGTGCTGGATACTAATTGGAATTCTCCTTTAGTCCCGGAGTCATCTTTTGACCGAATTGGATGCTTTTTTTGTTGCATATCACGCACATAACAGCCCGGGCTATTTCCATTTTCATCTTCTTCATAATCCAGTACCAGCGTTACATTTGAATACGTACCAGCTTCCAACTCAGCAATACCAAGTGCTTTCGTGTTTCCATTTTGGTAAGCCATCAAATCAATCGTCTGGCGGCCTTCGAAGTCACTAATTGCTTCACCGTCCACACGTACCTCAGAAACAGTTACAAAAACGGCTTCTACTTCTGCATCATCAATAGGTGCATCCGTTATTTCAAATTTGATGCTTCCCATTTCACCAGGTTCCATGGTATCATCTTTCTGGCAAGCAGAAAAGAATAATGCAACTCCGAATAGAAAAGAAAACTGGAGCAATATTTTTTTGGATAAGTTCATATTTTCAAAATTTGGGTTATATAATTTGTTTTTTGTTTATTTTATAATAGCTTAATAAAATGCAAGATTCTTCCAGACGACAAGGCTGGATTAATACATTATTTTCACTAATTTAAATACGGGACAACCAGATTAAATCGGGTTTTGGATCACCCGAACAAGCTTTTAATACTACTTTGGTAAAGTCTGGTTCAATAGAAGAAACTTGTGTGTTGAATTAATATCAATGTTTCATAATCAAGAACGAAAAACATGATTTAGATGTTCAGTCTTATCCTTTAATTTTTTAAAAAAAAGAAATCACCTAAAAACAAACCAATTGACTATCAATTGATTAAGAATCAAAAATTCAAACTTAAAAACTACAAATTTAGCACCATTATCACCCAAAGAGCAACTATTTATATCTATATATGGCGTTCATATTGGCAGTCGGACGCGGCATTTGATTTCGTTCCAGCAGATGAATAGTTCCACCCTGTTCAAAGGTAGCCCGCGCAGCCATCTCAGACAAACACAAACTATCAGCAAGACGTTCTTCGTGCATTTCTATTCGGTGGCTCTCAGAATCATAACTACCCCAGGAATGAACCCCTCTTACTAAAAAAAGCGTTTCGATCTTCCCGGAAATTGCAGCAGGCACGATTTCAGTTACCGAAAAGCTCGCAGCTTCATCTGCCATTTTTTGTTCGAATAGCTCCTTATCTTCTTTCAAAGGAGCCTCTATCCAGGGCTTTAATTCAAGTACCGCTTTTTCGTGCAACAGAGCCGGGTTTGTATTCTCCGGATTACCGGAAATATTCCGCTGAAATAATTTTGGATAAGTATTTACTTTTTTATAGATCGGAAACAAATAATCTACGCAGGAAACAATCAAGGGTCCGTCAGAAGTCGGAATAACCTCATTTAACCCAATATCAATAGATTTGAAATATTGTTCTAAACGCATATTTGTTTCATCCTTTCCGCCTCCGTGCCCGTGGTGCAACACGGTTCCGGCATGATGAGATTGAAGGGTATTCTCTCGCTCATATTGAAGGGCCTCCTCCATAGAAGCGGGCACCTTATCATCAATTATAATCGGGGTAACACTATAACGGGTACATTCAAAAAAACGAGTCTCATTCTGACTAAGTGCCAACAGATAAAACAAATTCTGTCCTTCAAAACTATTGCAAAGTGGATACACTAAGAATTGATCCCCAATATGAGATAAGGTCTTCATTTCTATCGGGACCTTATAAAACTCAAACATAGAATTTGTGCGGAAAACAGCAAGGCAATCTGAAAGATCTAACCAAAAATCATTCTTTAACAGGAGATCATTAAAGGGACTCATGAAAGATTCCAGTTCAGCTCTACTTAATCCGCTATCAAGAAGTGATTTTTCAATTTTATGGATTTCGTTCTTATAGTGAATTTTATCTTTCCGGGAGTCTCCGGATCGATGCGTTGGCACATATAAAGACACAGCTGGAGCGTGGTCAATTTTTAATAATTTTTCAAATTTTTCCTTGCTTATCATTAATTGCTTTTTATTTATTCGTTAATTATTTTCACTAAAACGAAACCCCTCTTTGTTTGTTCGAAAACAAAGAGGGGTAAAGCAATTAAAAAGCTTAAATTTAAAGCGCATTTTGAAGGATTTCTCTGGCTCTGGAATCAGAAATCATCCCAGATTCAAAAGAAACCACCTTTCCATTCTTAAAAACCATAATAACAGGAACATCACTTATTCCCAACATATTTAACAAGTCAATATTATCGTCTGCTTCTACCCTGAAAAATTCAAATTTAGTATCATACAGGCCGGCCAAGTCATGAATTATCTCGTCCATCATTTGTCCGCTACCGAGCCAGGAAGCATTAAAAACAACAACCTTTGGAATAGAAGTACCCTGTAAAATTTTTGATTCAAAGTTGTTTTCTTCAAGTTTACTGTAAGTAGATTTTGCCTCCATAAGTCAGCTATTTTCTTTCCAACACATGAGGAGGCTTCATGTTCGGATTTTGCTTAAAATTCAAGAAAATCTTCCCGGCGGATACCAAATTTTCGCATTCGGGAAGCCAGTGTTTTCCCATTCATGCCAAGCAACTCTGCGGCACTATGACTTCCTGTAATTTTCCAGTTCGCCCGTTTGAGGGCCGTTAAAATATGTTGCTTCTGTAGCTCCTCCATGCTTAAAAACTGTTTTTTGGCATGTTCCATTGAATTCCACTTAAGATCTGGCAAAATTGCGTCCAGATTGAGGTCTTCCCCATTTGACAGGATTACAGCACGTTCAACAATATTTTCCAGCTCGCGGATATTCCCGGGAAACTCATAAGATTGAAGCTTAGTCATTTTGGCCTGAGAGATCCGCACATCTTTCCTGTCCATCTTTCTAGAAAACCGTTTTAGAAAATGCTGGGTCAGCAGCGGGATATCTTCTTTCCGCTCGCGTAGAGGCAAATTGTAGATAGGAAATACATTTAAACGGTAAAATAAATCTTCGCGGAAGCGCCCTTCTGCCACTAACTCTTCCAACTTGCGGTTTGTGGCTGCGATAACACGTACGTCAACCTGAAGGGTTTTAGTGCTCCCCAAGCGTTCGAAGGCTCCCTCCTGCAGTACGCGGAGTAATTTAGACTGCAGCTCAAATGGCAACTCTCCTATTTCATCCAGGAATATAGTTCCGGTATCAGCTAATTCAAAGCGACCGATTTTTTGCTGGTATGCGCCGGTGAAGGCGCCTTTTTCATGACCGAAGAGCTCGCTTTCAATCAAATGTTCCGGTAAAGCGGCACAATTTACTTTAACCATTGCGCGCTCCGAACGTTTACTCAGATTATGAACGGCCCGAGCCAATAACTCCTTACCTGTACCAGTTTCTCCGAGTATTAAAACAGTTGCATCAGTAGCTGCTACGCGTTTCACCTTTTGCAAGGTTGGTTTATACTTCTCGCTTTTACTGATGATATTATTAAAATCATGATTCGTATTCAGTTCCTCTTGCAGGTAAGATTTTTCCTGAGCTAATTGATTACTCAGTTTTTTAATATGCTCAAGGGCATCGAGTAATTCCTTATCCTTTTTATTTTTCTCAGAAATATCGCGTAAAATGGAACAGCGAAATTCTTCATTTTTATATTGGATATAATAAGCCTCGGCTTCGACCGGCAGTTTGCGACCGTCTTTACACTGGATTTCGCTTTCCACTTTAATACGCCTCCCATCCCTTAGCTCATTCCAGGTGGATTCAAACTGACTTTTACTATAATTTTTGTCCAGATCAAAAATCGTTAACTTAGACAGTTCCCTCGAGTTATATCCAAGCTTCTCTCTGGCAGCCTGATTTGTGTAGAAAAAACTTCCATCCTGTCTCACCCAGAAGATTAAATCTTTGGAACACTCCAGAGTTTTTAATGCGAGTTCAAGGCTTTTGGATTGAGCTATTCTATCTGAAATATCTTTGCCAAACTGACAGACAAACTCTTCCTTTCCAAATCTCAAAAAACTTGCTGTTATCTCTGTATCGACCAACGTTCCATCTTTATGTCGTTTTACTCCCTGAAGGGTACGGTGACCTATTTTTTTCAAACTTAGCCAAAAAGAATTCCAGGATTCCTCATTTAATGCCGGAATAATATTCCAAATTTTATTATCCAAAAACTCTTCCTCCTGATATCCCAATTTTTCACAAGCTGCCGGGTTAGCCATTCGGATAGAGCCATCTGCACGTATCCATAATGCCATATCCGGAAACTCATTTATGGTAAACTCAAAGAGTTTGATCCGCAGATCTCTTTCTTTTTTAAAACTCAGATCACGCACGATGGCGCAATTAATTGCCTGATTTTCATACTCGATGTAATACAGGTTCATATCCACCGGAAAAATATTTCCGGATTTATTTTTATAAACCGTTTCAAATTCCAAGTTTTTTTGGCTTTCCAGGTTACTCCATTTTTCTTTCCAGTCAGATTTTGACAGTTCCGATGAAAAGGTGAAGATATTCGAGCCAATTAACTCAGATCGGGAATAACCCAATTTTTCAAGTGCCGCATTATTAGCATAGGTCACCTTGGAATCCGGAGTAATCCAAAATATCATTTCCGAGGCATTATCGAGAGTAACCTGGGCCATATACATTTCTTCACTACGCGAAGAAACGGTAGAAACATCCTGAACTGATCCATAAATCCTTGTGGTAAAATCGTCGAATTGAATAGCCTGCGCAATTATTAAAAACCGTTTTCTCCTATTTTCAGCAAAATCAAAGACAACCTCTATTTCCTTGGACTCACCTGAATTCCGAACCGTTTTCATAACTGACTTGAGGCGCTCCTTTTCTTCTTTACTTAAACGCTCTTCTAACAGGGCCCAGGTTTCATCCTCGGGTAGTTGCATACTTTCAACTCGGATTTCCAAAAGGTTTTTTGCTTCCGCAGACAGAAAAAAACTCTTTTGCTGAACATCCCATTCCCAGCCTCCCAATTTCGCAATGCCGGAAGCTAGTTGAAACAACTCTTTGTAGCGTTCCGACTGTTGGATATTTTCAATGCTTGCACAACAGATTTCCTGGTTTCCCTGCTCCAACAAGGAATATGAAATACGTACAGGAAAAACAATACCATCCTTACTGATAAGTTCAGTCTTCTCTTTCAACGGATGCCCGGATAACAGACTTTTCCATCTTCGGCGCCAGCTTATAATATTGGCATAGGGATCAATTTCAAGGATAGAACGTTTTTTCAGTTCTTCCTGGCTAAATCCAATATCCTGTAGTAATTTTCCATTAGCGCCCAATATTCGCCCCTGTTCATCTAACCACAGTATCCCAATGGGCATCAAATTTGACGCCTGGAGAAGTTGTTCTATTAATCTCATATATTAATTATACTCGGCATTTGATTTGGTATCCTTGGATATGCCAATCGGTTCAATGGTAAAATTTAAAGGCAGATGAGATAATAATTTGAATAAGCAGAATAAGCAGCATCAGGTCCAGACTGAGCCCATATTTCCTATTTACAAAGGTATCAAATTGCCTGAAACAGTAAATAAAAAACCCGGATTGGCATTTGAGGCAATCCGGGTTTTAAGAACTTGCTATAAAGGCAACTAGAAAGTATCCTTAAGCTCCTGATCAATTTCTTCAAGTGCTTCTTTCACATTGGTTTTAAATCGCTCAAAATTAGAGTCAATAACCTCTCCAAGTTTGGTAATTTGTTTTTCGACAGCAACACGCTGGGATTCCAGCTTTTCAACTTGCTTACTCAAGGTGGACTCCACATCGGCTCCTGCATCCTGCATTTGCTTATTAAGCTCAGCGATACGGGCATTAATCTTGTCACGTGCATCTTCCAGATCGGCTTTAAGTTCTTCCCGATCTGAACGGAATGCATCAGCAACAGATTCTCCGGCTTCTTCCAGATTTTCACTTACATCATTTGTGTCTGAATTTTGTTGGCAGGCTGTAAAATAAAGCATGCTACTAAAAATGATAAAGCTTGCAAAAAATGATATTTTCTTCATTTTAATAATATTTATTATACCCAAACAAAACAATTTGGCTTTAATTTTATTTCTTCCATGATAAAAGACCGCCTCCAAGTGCGATAACTCCGAGCACAAGAAATAGTATGCCCTGATTGGACTGTTCCTGATCTCCTGCTGACAGTTCTAATTTACCAATTTCTAAAACAGCCTTTGAGTCTTGCCATGTGGTAAAACCATATATCAGCAGGGCTAATCCGGCAATAACTAAAATTATGGGCACTATTTTTTTCATGTTTGATTTTTAAATTATGTTTCCAGATAAAATGGATAAACTAAGCGTTTGTTGGGATTCTGGTAATCGGCGTCGGGATAGTTCATCTCCCCCAACGCTGCGTTGCAAAATTCCCACCAAGCTCTAAAGAAACTACGAAGGAGATACGCAGACAAATTTTTAATATTATACAGATTCTGCTGGTTCCTGTTTTTCCATTTCAGAAACCCTTCTAAGTATTCCTTCAAAAATGGGCATCAATAAAGGTGAAATAGTTTTAAAAAAACTGCCTTCACTTTCTTTGTCTTGAGTCTTTTCACGCTTTTCAGATAAATTAAATATCAATCCGACAGCCGCAATAATTCCCACGGGAATTGCCAGTTTTGAAACTGTAAAATCTTTAAGCCCCTTACCAAGCATTTTATTTGATCTTGAAAATGCATGAAGGCAGACCTCTGACTCTATTCTAAGTTGTTTTCTTGCCTCCCGGAGGCTTTCCAGGCTATCAATTTTTTCCAGTTGCATAATTAATCAAAAAACTGTTGAATAACTTTTGACAATACGGGTTCAACCAACAAAACTTTTCTGAACCAAAATACGATCAATCCGAGGAGCAAATAAATTCCACTTATAGAGACAAAGCCCAAAGGCACAGACCCCAACCATTGACCAATAAGCAGGGCAAATGCGACAGAAATAAATCCAATCACCAAAAGCCCTATTATCGCAAAACTAAAACCTAAAACCAAACCGGAAATTAATCTGGCCGATCGCTCAGCGAAATCAAGTTTCATCAAGTCCCGTTGGGTAGATATATAATGTTTTACATATTCTACAGACTCAGCAGCCTGTTCAAATATCTCATCGGTGCTATTCATTGGTTGCCATTAAAGGGTAAAAGATGGTCAGGGTAAATCAGCGACTGAATTTAGTGACTACCGTTCGACATCGACTTCTGTACTTTAGCGCTGGTTTTACTAATGGTTTGTTTCGCTTTTTTAGCACCACGTTCCATTGCCGTTTCAGTATCATCCACAATATCTGCAGTGTCTTCCAGGCGTTCCTTGACCATATCAGCCAATACTACCAGATAATCTTTTCCTTTGTCAACTGCACTCGTCATTTTTTCTCCGACCGTGTTAATACCACTTTCGGCAGCTTCCTTGGCAGCAGCACCGTAATCAACTATGCGTTCCGCATTCGTTTTGCGCCATTTGCGTCCATTGTCAGAATTAAGCCACCAACCGGCAACGGCTCCAGCTGCGATTCCTGCAATTATTCCTAAACCTGTTCTATTTCTGTTGTTATTCATGTTAAAAAATTTATTGATTGTTACTCCCAAACCAAAATTGGTTGGGTATTTATTAATTCTTTGTTATACCCAAACCAAAGTGGTTTGGGAAATTTTAGCAA
>JAGQWR010000006.1 GCA_020437105.1 Saprospiraceae bacterium | reverse complement strand
CACTGCGGCTGTCCATTTTGTTGCAAAGCCTCGCCGACGCTAAGGCGTCGCCTACGTTTTGCGCCTCATTGACAACCACATTGGCTTCGCGCTAACTTTCCCAAACCACTTCGTTTCGGGTATAACAATAGCAATCCTGGGTTTTATAATTCAATTAATAAAATGAAATCAATAACCTCCACACTACCTGCTTTATTCATCGTACTTTTTTGTTTCGGAAGTACAAGCAACGCATTTTCACAAGCATCCCTTTTTAGTTATGAAAAATACAGCAATGCCAATGGGGACACATTAAATTACAGACAACTTGTTTCCGATTATGATCCTGTAAGCAAATACCCCCTGGTAATCTTTTTACATGGTTCGGGAGAACGGGGCGACGACAATGAAGCTCAATTAAAATGGGGCGTTTTGAATTTTGCTTCAGACCAAATCATGAAAATGCATCCATCCATCGTTATTGCGCCCCAATGCCCGGCAGGGATGAGCTGGGGAAACTTTTCTTACGAAGACATGTCTCTTCAGCCGGCACCAACCGAACCGATGAAGCTGTTAATGGAACTCATTGACCAATCTATCCAAAACCTGCCTGTTGACACCAATCGTATTTATATTACAGGTCTTTCGATGGGGGGATTCGGCACATTTGATGCTATTTCAAGGTACCCGGACTTGTTTGCTGCCGCCGTACCTGTTTGTGGTGGAGGGGATGTGTCTAAAGCAGCATCAATTGCACATATTCCAATCTGGATTTTTCATGGAGCACTGGATGGGGCTGTAAATCCTGTTTTATCTCAAAATATGCTTGTAGCCCTGACTAAAGCTGGAGCACATCCGGGCTACACCCAATATCCTGAAGCCGGGCATTTTTCCTGGATTGCTGCCTACAGCGACTTGATGATGATGGAATGGTTATACAGTCAGCATAAGTAAGTTTTGGCAGAGGAGTTCATTTAGCTATGTTTAAAAAAATAATTCACAAAAGAAAATATGAAAATCTCCCTGTTCCTTATTCTTATTATTACGAGCATTCAGCTTTATGGACAAAACGACTTAAACAAGACCATTGATTCCTTATTGATTAGCGAATTTCCGAATGACTCCGAACCTGGTCTAACCGTTGGGGTAGTAAAGGACGGTCAAATCATTTATCATAACAGTCGGGGATGTATGAATTTAGAATACAAGCTACCATTTAATGATACAACGGTATTTGGACTTGCCTCAGTCACAAAGCAATTTACCGCTGCTTGTATTGGGATTCTGGAAAAGCAGGGAAAATTATCGGTAAATGACGATATAAGAAAGTATATCCCGGAAATGGCATTTTACGGCGATACTATTCGAATTAAACATTTGCTAAATCACACAAGTGGAATCAGAAACCACAATGTCCTCCTGGACTTAAAAGGATTTGATTATGCGCACCAGGGGTATACAAATAAAATGATTGATGAACTTATGTTCAGGCAGGAAGGCGTTAATAATCTGCCCGGAGAGAAAATGCTTTACTCGAATACAAACTATGTTTTACTTGCATTAATAGTTGAAAGAGTTTCAGAAGTTGGGATTCGTGAATTTGCCAACCGAGAACTTTTTGTTCCACTTAATATGGAACACACCTTTTACCGTAGCGATCTCGAAGAAATCATTGAGAATCGAGCTTTTCCGTATTACAAATCTGGCGAAAAATACAAACAACCTAAAACGCTGACACTTTGCGTTGGAGCTGGAGGCATGGGGAGTACTATTGCAGATTTAGCAAAATGGTCACAAGTGTTTTTAAACCCGGCACATAAATTCTCCTTCTTAAAAGAATTTATAACACAGCTTGACAGTTTGATTAATGGCGAACCCATGAAACATGGAAGAGGAATGTTTGTCTCACCTTACAAAGGTTATACTACTTTTAATCACAGTGGACGTGATTTAGGTATGCGTTCCCAATTCATCTGCGTTCCTGACCTAAATTTAGGGATTATCGTCTATTCAAACTCTGAACATATAAATGCGGTAAATGTCTCATACAAGATTTTGGATCTATTTGTTAGTGAACCAGCTAAAACGGATAAAGAAAAAACAGCCCACTACCCTTCCGCAAAACAATTAAATCCGATCATTGGAATCTACCAGGAATTAAACAGTGATTTGCGTCTGACTATTTTTATCGAAAATGATACACTGAAGGCCTTAAGCAGTTTCGGTAGAGATGCCACCCCACTAATTCCTGAAAATCGAACTGTGTTTTCCAGAATCGACAATCCGTCCATAACCTATTCATTCACTTCAATGGAAGAGTCTGAATCTAATCTACAAGTAGATTTTGGAGGAGCAATTTTTTATTTCGAAAGAATTCAACTTGAGGAAAATCCAAATCAACATTTAGACGCATATACTGGCAGCTATTATTCCAAAGAACTTGATGTAACCTATTCGCTAAATGTCGTAGATAATCAATTAGTGTTAAACTACCCTAACAACAATAATATAGTTCTTAATGAAGGGGCAACTGATGTTTTCGGTGCAAACAGAAGAACGAAGTATTCATTTAGAAGAAATAATAACAGAGAAATCATTTCTTTTGAAGTAGCTGCGGAAGGTACCGTCAAAAATATTTTATTTGAGAAGATAAACTAATGGGAACAAATTGAAAGTAATAAATATACATAAGCGAATTCTGGATCAACCAAAACAAAATATCGCGGAAGCCTTGTATCTTTTGCACTGTGCTTTGTTACAACTTACGGGTTAGTCCACTAGCCAAAAAATAACTACTATGAATAACTGTATTATTGGCATATTCTTAATGATAACGGTTGTCTCTTATGGGCAAGAAAATAGTGCCATTCAAAACACCTTAGAACAAATTATTAATCACGCCGAAGAAGCTTCACTATATAGAAACAAAGTTGATTGGGACACTTTGAAGCCTGCCATCCATGAGCTTGCTAAAGATGCCGAAACGGTTGCTGATTTAGAGCCGGCGCTTTCATACATGTTAAAATCATTAGGGGATGAACATGGGCGCGTTTTTCACAACAATCAAATACTTGCCTACTACCACAATAGAACGCCAAAAGCACACCTGGCACCTATAAGGCCCGACATTTACAATAATATACAAATGGGACAAGTCTACCCGTTTCATGCAGAAATGCTGAAAGATAACATAGGCTATATTAGAATTGTGGGACTGCCAATGGGCGACAATGAAAAAATGGCTTATGAAATTCAAAAAGAAGTGTGTCGATTATTAAAGGAAGGAGCAGAAAAATGGGTTGTTGATTTAAGATACAACGGAGGAGGAAATATGCATCCAATGGCAGAAGGAATTGCGTTAATAATTGGCAACGGAGAAGTTGGTGGATCAAAAGGGTTAACTGAAAATGAGAGTTCGATCTGGCGCGTGGAGAATAATAATTTTTATTACGATGATTTTTCGATCGAGTTGACAGACAGTTGCGACACAGACGACAATTCAAAAGTTGCCGTCCTGACAAGTTCATACACCGCAAGTTCAGGTGAAGCTCTTGCCGTTATATTTAAGGGAAGAGATAATACTAAATTTTTTGGGCAAAAGACATTGGGAATGATTACGGTGACCGATTGGCATATAATTAATGAATCCACCGCAATGACTATTTCGGTAAGTTATTACAAAGACAGAAATCAGGTCATTTATGATAAATATGTTGGTGTAGACGTAGAAATGCCTTTTGTGGAAGAACCAATGTCTCTTAGCGATGAATGCTTTAACACAGCGATTGAATGGCTCGAGGAAAAATAAAACTATCGAAGCAAAGGGGACAAAGTCATACTGTGCGCTGTATCCTTTTAGAGTCATTGGTGAGATTACAGAATGGCAAGGCCATGCACCTGAGCAACTAAAAGCAATGTAAGACAAGCTGGAGCAACTTAAGCAACAAGGAATTGAAGCAATTGAGGATTAATAACATAAATAAAGACAATCTCCGCAAAGTCTGGATTGCTGACCATAATTAATAAACTACTATGAAAGATAAAAAACTTGCCGTACTCATTGACGCAGACAATGTTCCGTATGCCTACATAAAAGAGATGCTTGATGAAATTGCTAAATACGGCAACCCGACAATCCGGCGCATATATGCTGACTGGACAAAACCAACGGTCTCCGGATGGAAAAATGTTTTACTTGAAAACGCTATTACCCCAATTCAACAATACAGTTATACAACCGGGAAAAATTCAAGTGACAGTGCCCTTATCATTGATGCGATGGATTTGCTCTATTCGAAAAAAGTAGATGGATTTTGTATTGTTTCAAGTGACAGCGACTTCACCAGGCTGGCTACCCGCTTACGCGAAGCTGCAATGCTGGTTATTGGAATAGGGGAAAAGAAAACACCCCGGCCTTTTATTACGGCCTGTGATAAATTCGTTTATATCGAAATTCTAAAAAAGGAACAAAAATCTGGTTCTGTTGAAAAATCCAACAAACAAAGTAAATCTAAAACAGCCTCTTCTTCAGTAAGTAAAATTGACAAGGAACTGGTAAACCTGATAAAAGATAGTATTGATGAGATTTCAGACGAAAGCGGCTGGGCCTTCCTGGGGACATTAGGCAACTTCATTATTAAGAAAAAGACAGATTTCGATTCCAGAAATTACGGCTTTCCAAAATTATATCCACTGATAAAAAGTATAGGCGAATTTCAAATTGAAGTAAAAGAAACCGGTGAAAATAATATTCGACACATATACCTGAAAAATAAATAATGCCTGGCTCTGACAATTACATTTTCAAATCCGAAAGACTTGGCTTCCGAAATTGGAGAAGTTCTGACCTTCCTGAATTTGCCGAAATTAATTCCGATCCAGCTGTCATGGAGCATTTCCCAAAAGCATTGACACTACAGGAAACATCCGAATTTATTGAACGCCTCCAAAAACACTATGCCGAAAAAGGATACAATTACTTTGCAACAGAAATTTTGGAAACCGGCGAATTAATTGGATTTATCGGACTTGCTTACCAGGACTATGAATCGGTATGCACACCGGCTATTGACATTGGCTGGCGTTTAAAAAAAACGGCATGGGGCAAAGGATACGCAACGGAAGGCGCACAGAGATGCCTGGAATTTGCTTTCAATGAGTTAAAACTCAAAAAGATAATTTCAACATGCACCATAAACAATACCAAATCAGAAAATGTGATGCAAAAAATAGGCATGCTTAAAAAAGGGACATTCAATCACCCCAAGCTGAAGGACTATCCTGAATATGAACAGTGTATTTGGTATGAGGTAGAACCGAAGTAAAGTATTTACCCGCCGGGCAGGATTGGGAATGGACACCAATTGAAATTGGCACTCTCCCCCTGGGCCATTATCAAGCACCACCTGTCTTATTTTTCCCTTCCTATTTGTTTTTTATTCTCAAAAGCCCGTACCTTGCTTATCCCAAACCACAACAAGAGAACGGCTGAGAAGATGCCCTTTTACCAATTCATTGGGCATTGCAGGGATCGTGTTATGGCTTAGGATCCTGACTCATTGATAATGACTTACACAGACGCCACTGTTTGAAATCTACATTCCTGGTCATATTATTGTTTTTCTGTTTCGTTGCACCTATCGCGACCACATATAGTCTTTTTCGACATCAAAAAAGACAGGTAAGAAGGGAGGTGAAACGAAAAATGATGGCCGGGGTCGATAAAGAAGAACTGGTTCTCTTAAAATTTACCGAAACAGAAAAACAGACCCAATTAAAATGGAAACACGCCAAAGAGTTTGAGTACCATGGCCAAATGTATGACATCGTTGAAATGGAAATCAAGGGTGATACGACTTTCTACTGGTGTTGGTGGGATAACAAGGAAACCAGGCTAAATAAGCAGGTCGATGAACTCTTAGCCTATGCCTTAGGGAAAGACTCGCAGCATACAGAAAATCAGTCCAGACTATTAACTTTTTATAAATCGCTCTTTTGCCAACAACTCCCCGACTGGGATCTATTTGCTATACAGGCAATACAAATGCCTACTGCATTTGAGTTAAGTTACTTATCTGTTTCTCACCCGCCTCCTGTGCCCCCTCCGGAATTATTTTAATTCCTCCGGAAAGAACATTCCTCCGGACTACCATTCTGTGCCTTATTAATAGCCTGCGCATACCGTGTGGCCTGTTCTGTCATGAAATTAAAATTGATTGACAATATGGTTATGCTGTATTCCATCTATTGTCGATACAATAGGGGCAAATGAATTATTCCCGAATCATAGTGTTTTGGGCATATTAATCATCGGCACCAATAATTCCATTTTAATTCCAATATGAAACCGCTCATGTTGGGAAGAATAAAATTTATACGAAAAAACATGAAATCATATATAACAATAGCTACCATGGCACTCCTGTTGTTTTCAGCAAACGCATGGTGTCAACAGCAAATTACAGGCAGCGTATTAGACGCTCAAACAAATAATCCCATTGAAGGCGCAACCCTTTCATACGGTGATAACATGGGAACAATTACGGATAATACCGGAAAATTCAACATTCCTTGTTCGGCTTCCTTAGATCTGAAAGTTTCCTTTATCGGGTATAAATCATTAGAAAAAAAAGTAACCTGTGGCAGTGAAATAATTCTAATGCTTACCCCTGTTTCAACTGAGCTCGAAGCCGTTGAAATAACAGCCATTTCAAATCCGAATAAATCTCAGCTTGAACAACCTTTATCTATTGTTCAGTTAAAGAAAACGGAAATAAACAGAGGTACCGGTATTTACATGGATGATGCCATAAATACCAATATTCCCGGGGTCTATATGAGTAGAAGAACACAATCTGCCGGCCAACAAATCAATATCCGAGGTTATGGTAATGGTATTGGATTTAGAGGAGCCAGTAATAATTTTGATTCCCAGGGGCTAAAAATGTACCTCAACGGAATTCCAATTACAGATGCCGAAGGTATTACCGCAATGGATGATATTGATTTTGGCTCCGTTGAAAATGTAGAAATTCTAAAGGGCCCTTCCGGAACGCTTTATGGACTTGCTATCTCCGGCGTAGTCAATTTACAAACGCAAAAAGCTGAAAACAACAAAATAACCATAGGCCAGGATGTAATGGCTGGTAGTTATGGCTTGTTGCGCACAACAACCCGACTGGCAATTGGAGGTGAAAGGTCATCCTTACTGGTTAATTACGGACATCAGAAATTTGACGGGTTTATGCCGCATACGGAAACCCATAAAGACTTTATAAATCTCATGGGCGATTTCGATTTAAATGACAAGCAAAAATTAACGACCTATTTGGGATATAGTGATAGTTATAATCAACGGAACGGTGAGCTGACCATCGAGCAATACGCTAACCTGGACTATACTGGAAATGCAAAGTATATTGCCAATAATGCACACTCTGCCATGAAAACATTTAGAGCAGGAGTTGGACATACATATACGTTTTGCAAACAGTTATCGAATACGACCTCCTTTTTTGGATCGGCAATTGCGCTTGACAACAGTTCTGCAGGTGGCTGGACGGATAAATACCCTGTAAATGTAGGTTTACGCTCCACTTTTGACACACAATTTGACTTAGGCGGCAGTATCACTTTATCAGGAATTACCGGCATTGAAATGCAGCGAATGAATGCCCATTCAGTCAGTTACGGGATGGGTGCCGATAGTACTGATTTAAGCGGATATAATGTGATTACAAGCACCAGAAGCAATCAGGCTTTAACCAGTTCGACCTATTCTTATTTTACGCAATGGACATTAAAATTACCGTTGGGTATTAGTGTTAATGCCGGTGTTGGTATTAGTAATATGAGCGTATCACTGGAAGACCGACTTTGGGGTCTTACAAACAACTTTCCGGGCAATAAGGTACTACCGATATACGAGGCAAGTTACAAATCGCTGGTATCCCCAAGTTTTGCTATTAATAAAACGATAAATAAAACCGCGTCGGTTTATGCAGCATATTCAACTGGGTATAAAACGCCTGTTAGTTCTAATATTTTAATCTCTTATACAGGAGAAGTAAATACCGGACTGATCCCGGAATACGGTACCCAAATAGAATTGGGTACAAAGGGTAGTTTTATGAATAACCGCTTGTTTTATACCCTGGCAGTATTTAATGCGAAGTTTCAGGATAAATTCACGACAGAAACTGTTCAGGATCCTTCCAATACAGCCACCTTGTATTCCTATTTGGTAAATGGTGGAGATCTAAACAATAAAGGCTTAGAGCTGCTGGTCCGATACAATGCAATAGATGCTGAAACCGGGTTCATACAATTAGTACGCCCCTTTGCCAACCTGACTTATTCGGACTTTAAATATGAGAATTTCCAGTATGAAAAAATTGGAAAAGACATCTCAAACATGGACAGCACGATCGTAGAAGATTATTCCGGAAATGCGGTCGCCGGTGTCTCTCCTGTTGTATTTAACGCAGGAATTGACATTCATACTAAACCGGGATTATATGGAAACATTACATATAATTACCGCAGTTCCATGTACTACACTTCCGATGGATTAAATGAAACCGAGCCCTTTAGTTTACTCAATGCCAAATTGGGTTTCATGAGATCAATTAAAGGATTCACATTTGATGCTTTTGTCGGTGCGAATAATTTAACCGGTACCCAATATTACAATATGGTATTTGTTAATCAACTTCCCGATGCATATATACCTGCACCAAATGAAATCAATTTCTTCGGCGGTTTAAACCTTAAATACACTTTTTAATAATATTAAGAGTGGCAGCCTTGCTGCCACTCTTTTTTATATAAATAACAATGAAAAATATCTTTTTTATTGCAGCTATAGCTATGCTCCTGACTTCGTGTGGAAGGTTTGCCAACGAGGATAAAAAAGGAGCGATGGATGTACGTATTGTAAGTGCATCAAAACAATACACCGAAATCATGTACGCCTTAAATGCAGATTCTAATTTGGTGGCTGTTGACTTATCAAGTACTTATCCGCCGGAGGCTAAAGATTTACCCACCATTGGCTATCACATGAAACTGAGTTTTGAAGGCATTATGTCGGTAAAACCAACACTACTACTTCATAGTGGCGGCAATTATAGTATTGGTCCGGAGACGGTTGTTTCTCAATTGGAAAAACTCCGGATCCCCATGAAAACCTTTGAGACAAAGGCCGAAGATATTCCAGGTACTACAGCCTTAATTCGAGAAATGGGACAATATTTTCACAAAGAACAGAAAGCAGAAGTCTTATGTGAAAAGCTCGAAGCCGACATGCAGAAAGCCCTGGAAAATGGAAAAACATATACAGACACCGTAAAAGTCATTGTGATCCATTTTGGAAGAGCATCAAATTCTTACCTGATCCGGGGGAATGAAGATGTTGCAGGAGAGATGGTCAGATGGGCCGGTGGTATCATTCCGATAGATAAAAAAGGAATGGCGCGCATCACCTCTCCTGAAATAATCGCTCAGGCAAACCCGGATGTCATCCTCTTAACAGATTTTGGTTATGATCGCCTGGGTTCCATGGAAAAGGTATTGGAATTGCCTGGTGTTGCTTTAACCAATGCAGCTAAAACCGGACGTATTTATCGGGTGGAAGGACACGACTTAATTTATTTAGGTCCCAGAACGGGAGAAAATGTCTTAAAACTTCAAAAACTCATCCATCAAACCCAATAATGTCAATATGACGAATAAATCCATATACCTCACAATGGCCCTGCTTGTCTTAATAGCAACTATACTATCCATTGTGTATGGCGCCGTTGAAATAAGTATTTCGGAGATGAGCAGCGCATTAAATAAGTGGATAAATAATCCGGAAAACCTAAATCTGAACGAAAGAATATTTCTGGAAATACGCTTACCAAGAGCCATTCTTACACTTATTGTGGGAAGCAGTCTGGCTGTTGGTGGAGTCTTAATGCAGGGCTTGTTTCTAAATCCCATTGTTGAGCCGGGCCTCATTGGAACCTCCAGTGGAGCAGCTTTTGGAGCGGCACTGTATTTTACCCTGGGGGCTGTATTAGATTTTAATGCCGGAGAATGGACACTGCCCATTGCCGCCTGCCTTGGCGGAATGCTGGCAACATTTATTGTGTTTTTCCTTTCGGAAAGCAGCAGCAGAAATAAAACGTCCACCATTTCTTTGCTCTTAATTGGTATTGCTGTAAATGCCCTGTTCTTAAGCGGAATAGGGTTCTTGTCCTATATCGCAAGAGATCCACAAGCCCGCTCGATTACCTTTTGGAACTTGGGAACATTATCAGGAGCAAACTGGCATTCAGTGGTAATTGTCGGTTTGACATGTGTGAGCTGTGTTTTGTTGGGACTAAAATATGCCAAGCAACTCAACGCCTTAATGTTGGGAGAATTGGAAGCAGGAAACCTTGGCATAAGTATCCGGTCACTTAAGCTCAAGGTGTTATTCGTAAATGTTTTGCTCGTTTCTGTTGCCACAGCTTTTACAGGCGTTATTGGATTTGTTGGATTGGTTGTTCCGCACGTATTAAGACTTCTGAAAGGCTCAGATACCCGTTATCTGATCTTGGGAAGTGTTTTCATGGGGGCACTTTTATTAAGTATTGCAGACATTTTAGCCCGACTTTTACTTGCCCCGGCAGAATTGCCTATTGGTATTGTAACCACAGTCGTTGGGGCACCCATTTTCATTTATCTGCTACGTAAAAACGAATACTATTTCTGATATGATAAAAGCAGAAAACATCAGCTATTCTATAAAGGGGAAAAACCTGCTCCATGGAATTTCGCTGTCCTTTAACCCAGACGAAATTTCGATGATAATCGGACCGAATGGGGCCGGAAAATCCACCTTGATCAAATTGTTAAGTCAACAAATTTCCTGTACAAGCGGAAATATTCAATACAACAATCGCGACATGAAGCTTTTTGCCAAAAGCGAATTAGCAAAGGTTCGGGCTGTACTATCGCAGAATACCCACATGGTTTTTCCACTGAGTGTAGAGGAGGTTGTAATGATGGGACGTTATCCGCATTTTCATGACAAACCTACCAGGTTGGACAAAGAGATATGTGAGCAGACAATGGCATTTTTCAAGGTGGATGAAATGGCTAAACGAAACTACCTCACACTCAGTGGTGGTGAGCAACAAAGAGTGCATTTTGCCCGTGTAACGGCCCAAATATGGCCCGACAATACCAAGTCAACAAAGGTTTTACTGCTTGACGAACCCTTAACTTATCTCGATATATACTATCAACATGAGTTTCTGACAATACTTAAGCAGTTAATGCAATTACAAAGCATGGTGATCATTGGGGTGGTTCACGATCTTAATCTGGCCTACAAGTTTGCCGATAAGGTAACCCTGCTATCGAAAGGCAATTTATTGGCGCATGGCAACACTGAGCTGGTGTGTACAAAGGAAAATATAAAAAAAGCATTTCTAATAGAACCATCAATATTGAAAAATGAAAAAGGTGAACGGTTTTTGTGTTTTTAGTTCACTACTACACCCTAACCAGCTTCTAATTCAAAATCTTGTAATTTATTTAGGAATACTACCGACACCCGGGATACTGTGATAAATACCCCAACAATGGTGAGCCCCAGTCCGGCATATTTCAAAGTCTCTTTGGTGATTACGGTAGCAGGATCTGCAGGCGGAATAGCCTGAGAAGATCCACCCAAAATATCGCCGCCGCCATATAAAATGGATTCAAAAATTTTGATAATGTGCACGTACATGACGTCTTTCTCGCTTTCATCACCCAGGTAAAAACCCTCCGCAATAATTTGCAATACTGCGCTTACTACCCCTTCTACGACCAACCAAACGCCTAAAACAGCATCCAGGATCGGATTTTTGGTCAGGAAGGCTTCCATTGTTTTCCGGAAAAGAGACAGGCATTGTACCCCCCAGTCGGCATATTCAAAAGCCTGAGCTTCCTTATTTGTTCGCAAAAGCGGAATCGAATAACCTACTTTCAACAACTCAAAAGCCACCTTCAATCTGCCCAAAAAACCGGCCGTAATTTCTTTTCCCGGCTCATCAAAATAAGATCCTGCAATAGATAAAACACCGGATATTAAGGAGGAAAGACCATAAACAACGCCGGAGATAAAATCATAGGCAAACACCATCCGCTCAGGAGCAATCTGAAGCCTGCTCGCCATGCGCTTTCCTGTATTTGGCTCCGGGTCTAAAGGCGATCCAAAAAAGGCAAAAATTTCCCTAAACCCTGCTGTATCTAATCCGTAGGTGCCTTGCGCAAAAGGCGCCTCCTTAGCCAGAATCTTATAAATGACAGTTGTCGGTACTGCCAATAATAAACAAATGCCATTCAGTACACTGAATTTTTGGCCCTTGGTAATATTATTAAAAAAGGCAGTCAAAAATGGAATATTAATTTCTTCCGTCATCAAATCCTTTACAAGGGTAATTACCGATTTGACCACCTCCAGTATTCCAACAGCTATTTTTTCGAGTACATCTAATATACCAACCAAAAAATCACCGGCGATCAGGGCCAAAAGCTTATCCACTTTAATATCTCCCGATTCAAAAAACACCGACAAATCATGGCCTAATTTTTCGATGGAATCTCTAATCGACAAAAAGGTGGGTTTAAGTAAATCACTAAATATAGATTCCAGAGGCGATTTTTTGGCGTGCTCCTCCCCTTTTCCCGATAACATGCCGCCATGTATCACCTGATAAGCTGCAAAATTTCCTCCGGGAGATTGCGTAAAATCGCCTACTTCATTTACCTGCGGATCATCACCTGCATGCGTATCAGAAGCCGATTGGGCGCCACCAATAAGTTGTTTGTTTTTAAAATCATCGGGAATAATAAAATTGGTAATCGTTTCTTTCTGTTTTTCAAAGAAATCGGTAATTACCTGCTCCAATCCCTCGATTTTATAGTTGGCAAAATCCAGACTTTTTTCAGCCAGGTTAGACATTACCCGGGAAGTCGTTAATATATCCTCCCAATTAAACAGGAAGCCCAACCATTTAATTAATTCTTCAAAGGCCAACTTCAATTTTTCAAAAATCAGGCTTAATACCCGGTAAACATCATTCGCAACTTTAATTACAAACCGAAGTATTTCTTCTCCAATCTCAACTATAAAATTAACGACACCGTCCACCACATCAATTACAAAAGACTTAATGTCATTGATCATGGTTTTGATGTGCTGCCAGACATCCCCTACCCAGGCATCCATGCTACTAAAAACATCCTGCCCCCAGGTAGCCCGCCTGGTAACCGGCCCGTGCATCATTCGGCTATCGCCCAACGCTTCCTGAGGGTCAAACCGCACTTCGCCGTTTTCAAAAGACATACCCCATCTTTGATCCGCAAGTTTAACGGCTGCTTTTTGTGGTGCCCGCCCGAGATTGCCCTGGTAGCTTATCGATTTCCCGGATCCCAGGTTCAAATCGGTCATCTGGGTAATTCCCTGTGCCAGAGCTTCGGTGCTCTCCGGACTTAGCTTTCCGCGAATATGATCCGGGATATTTAAAGCGCCTGTTTTTTCATCCTTTTTTACTTTCTCCAGGGTAGCATAGACTTTATGCGCCGGATTAATTTCTACCGTTCCAAAAAAAAGTGTGGCAGCACCAAGGGTGAAGGTGGCAGAAGACAGATCTGTGGTCTGATTAATTATAGTCAGATTACCCATCAGATCGGATTTTACAACGACCGGATTTTGCTCGGTCAGAATATGCGTTTGGCCATTAACAATGACCTTGCATCGTTCGCTGGAGCTTAGTTGAAATGTCTCGTTCAAAATGGGCCGCCCCCCTGCATCCTGAATATTTATATGAGACGTATAGGTATTAAATTCGATCGTTTTTGCCTCTGCGTAAACCGGAATCATATCTGTGCGCCAGGAAGTACTCAGGGCGTCCTGCGACATCCATAAAATTCGGGATGTTTTTTCCGAATCGGTTTCTATAAATACCAACTCATTTGTTTGGGCGGCCTGATTTCGAATAGGGGCAAACTGACTAATCCCCTGCTTAAAAACAACAGGTGTAGTCCAGCTATTCCCGGGGTTTCCATTGTGAAAATACATTAGATTTTCGCCGCTCAGGGCCCATACAGAAGTCCAGTCGCCTGGTGTTCCCTCTGTGATCATCAGACCATTTGGAGCAACATCCGCAATGTGTTCCTTTCCGGCAATTTGCACCGGAACCGCATTCTTACCCTGATTATCCGACTGAAAGAGGTGTACCCCGTTTTTCCCGGCCACAAACAATGCCGTTGTTTTTCCGTTTCCGGATGCAGTTTGAATGGAACTGACTCCCGCTGGCAGAGTAAAACTCCTTACATAATCCCGGCCATATTCATTTGGCAGCGTTTTAAATTTCAACTGGATTTGGCCGTCCAGACTGGTGTAAAGCATATACAGACCGGTCCCTAAATCATCGATACTCCCCATTGCAAAATCATGCAACTTCTTACTTTGATCCAAATCTGTCGGAAAGGGAAATGGCTTTTCCTGCCAGGCCTCCACACGTCCATCTGCATCCAACACTGACTGTAAAATATAATTGTCGGTCTGTGCGGTATCGATAACACCGAGGCTCACCGCTACGAAAGGGTCAGACTTTGCAATGCCCTCTTCCTCATCGAGTACCGGACTAATAAACACAGACGTAATGGGAAGGGCTTGCGGGTTGGTCCACTTTTTCCACAAGCTATAATTTTCCAGTTTTTGCCAGGTCTGGTTAATTTTTGAATTCGATAATTTGTTGGAAAGTCGTGAGGCCAGATAGACATGATGTTGGCTTTTCACTTTTTCATCTGCGACGACCACAGCCAGTGTCAGCGAGTTATCCGGCATCTGGCGGGCTGAAATCGAAACAGGTTTCCCCAGGCCTTTCAGCGAATCATTTAAATTAATTTGTTTCCAACCTGTCGGACTTTCCGGCGCATAGTCATGTGCGATCAGGTGAAATTCACCATCCGTACCCAGAGAAAAAATCATGGGGTGTCCCTTATCATCCTGCACTGCCGTAACCTGATGGTCGGAAGAAATAGGGCTGGCTGCCTGAAAGTTTTTCATTAATTCAGACTGGGATGAAAACTTAATTTCAGTCAGGTGGCTCTTTAGGCCCGGAACGGTAACAGTGTTGCTTAGCATGGATTTTCTTTTCGGAGGTTTATACCCAAACGAAAGTGGTTTGGGTATAGAAGGTGTTTGATGGGGGGTACCTATACGTTGTAGGTCAGGTCAATTTTTAAATCGTGATTCTCATTAAATTTTGGATTTTTATATAGAAAGACGTCACCTGTAGGAGGGATAAAGGGCAGCCTGAAATTATCTTTTAATTTATCACTGGCAGCATTAATATTGCTCTTTATATCGTCAACAATGCTGTTTGAAAAGTTTGACAGATTTTTCTGAAGTGTTGTCAGATTATCATCATCAATCATTTTTCGAAACAATTCTGCCAGGCCTTCAATGATCGACGTTCCCGCATTATCGTGTATGATATCCGAGAGAAATTCTGTTGTTTCGGGGGTTGAATGCACCAATGAAACCAGATTATTATCTGTTATTTGAACAGACAGATTCATCTTAAACGTGTATTTTCCGTCGCGGTGAGACGAAAATTTAAAGACTGCCTTTTCCTGATTGCTGGTAAACATAGACAGTACCCCTTTTATCGTCTTATTAATCTCTCCCTCTATACTTATGCTCTGATTTTGGGTGAGAATTATTTTAAATGACTTACTCAAATCGTGCGTAAACCGGGTGAGTCCGCCCATAGTATCTTTAGACTCTTTATCAACTACACCGGATTCTGAAAACGAATAAGACCACTTTTTATTCGAATAAGACCAACTGCTTACGCTAGTGCCAAAGGCATCAACGATTCGCGGAATAATAAAGTCCTCTACAAAAGCTTTATTGGACAAAATGATCTTGCCGGAAAAATTATTATCGGTGATGAACTTCTCCGATATATGTACCACCTCGTTATTTACTTTTGGAATTCTGGACTCCGGATTTACGCCACCCAGTATTTCAAAATTCACTGCGCTTAAACCGCTATTGGCCGGATTTGGTGTGGTAGCCATGGCGATATAAGTTGGCTGTAAAGTAGGTGTTAATTTATCATTGATATTTTGATTGGAAATAGAAAGGCCCAATACATAAGGTGTCCGGCCATAGATATTTTTATCCTGAAACCCGAAGGCATAGCGGATAGATCGGCTAAATGCCAGGGAAAAATCACTATTGTTATCAAATATTTCACTGGCCGAAACCTGTACGACATTGGCATCCTCCAATTCCAGAATATCTATATTGGAATTAGACTGGTTTGGTTTTATGAGATCAATTTCAGCAAAATCTGTGGTATTAAAATCCAGAAATATTTGCTCCAAAGCAAACGCCGAAGAATTAAAACCGCTTGCATTTATTTTATCTAACATTCCCTGATGGGCCAGGCCTTCTGCCACCAAATTCTTCACTTCCTGGATAGTTTTTGGCATCTTGGCCACATCCACCAGGAGTTCTACTCCCAGTCCGTTGAGGTCAACCAGAATTTCTTCGTCATCATCCTTTAAGAACAGGGAGGGCACCAATCTAAATTCGGATTCCATGCCGCTTTGCACAACACGAAACCAATAATCGACCTCTTCTGTACCGAGTTGTTTGAGCTGGCCAGCATCGTCTTTATAATAAATGGGCTCTGAAATAGTCAGTAAGGCATTTTTACCATCCTCCAAAATGCTTTCCTCCAGCTGGTTTTCCGTGACTAGAATCTTATTTAATTCTCCTGTGGAAATATCCGGATTAGATAATTTTAATTCCTTGCGCAAATCCTGTGTAAGACTCGCTGCCGTAATTTTTAAATACTGAAATTCAAATCGGAATTTAAATTTAATCTGATTGGCCTCCGGTTTAAGCCCTGCATCAAACAACTGAATAGTCGGTGCCTTGATGCTTCCGCGAATCAGAGAAGACACCCGGACTTTGGATCGGGTTTTACTTAGGCCATTCGCGACAAGCAGGTGGTGAATAATGCCATTTTTATATAAGCGCTGAAACTGGGAGTTGAGTTCATTCTCGCTTAGGCACAAAAACATATCGTATCCTTTTAGGATACTGGTACTGGAAAGGGTCATAGATGGAGCGTTTAAACAAAAAACATGATAGTATCCTCAATTTCTGCTTATTGGAAAACTATCAACTATTAATTTTTAAGGTAATTTATGATGTTTGATTTATTTATCCAAAAAACAAATCAAAACAAGTCGCCAAACTTTCATTTGTGATAGTATTGTGATGTTTACAGTAAGGTTCTGTGAAGACTCCCAGAGGCAAAAGTGCCTATCTTTGCTCCGATTATAAACAGTACACCAATAATTCACATTCATGAATAAATTTATTCTGTTTTTTGCCGGCACTTTCTTTTTGTCCGGCTGTATTGGAGACGATCTAATCTTTGATGAGGTGGAAGAGGCAGTTCGAATTACAAATCCACTGGATCAACTTGCCCTTGGCGATACGTATCAATTTACAGCCGTTTACACCAATAATATCGGCCAAACCGAATCTGCCAATATAAACTGGTCCAGCTCCGATGAAAACCTGCTTAGCATAAATTCTGATGGCCTGGCTACCGGGCTTCAAAAAGGTGACCTGACAATTACCGCAGAAGTTGCAATAAATGGTAAGACTGTTTATGACACTCGCGCCTTAAGTGTTACAGACAGCACGATCATTACGTTGCCAGAAATACGAATGGGTGTACTTGAATCCACCAGCACCTACCAATTAGAAGGCAGCTTCACCATGCGGGAGGAAAACAATCAGATCATTCTGGAATTCGGAAGTGATTACGAGGCTTCTACTGCCCTCCCCGGCCTGTACATCTACCTGACCAATAACCCGAACACATCGGTTGGAGCCTATGAAATTGGAATGGTTCAAGATTACAGCGGTGCCCATGCCTATATGCTACCTGCTAGTGAAGTAGAACTATATGAATACAGTCACGTGCTCTATTTCTGCAAACCTTTCAATGTAAAAGTCGGCGACGGGGAATTGAACTAGGTTATTATAAAATCCAATACAAATGAAATCTGTCTTATCTATAGTTTTTGCAGTCCTTTTTTGCGCCATCCATACCCTTCATGCCGGAGGAGGCTGGCCTCAACCGAAAGGCCAGGGTTACTTTAAGTTATACGAATGGTGGGTCGTTTCAGACCGGCACTATACCGACATCGGTTTGATCGATCCCAATGTAACCACCGGTATTTTTAATACCAGTTTTTATGGAGAGTACGGATTTACGGATCGAATTACCGGGGTATTGAATGTCCCTTTATTTAGCCGCACCTATTTTAATAATTCGGTTTCTGCTACGACCGGAGATATATTAATTCCCGGAGAAGCGGTGAATTCTTTTGGAGACCTGGACCTGGGCATTACCTATGGCCTGATAGTAGGCAAACCGGTAGCACTGAGCGCCACGCTAATACTGGGTCTCCCAACCGGAAATCCGGATGGTGGCAGCACGGGGATTTTACAAACTGGCGACGGAGAATTCAATCAATTTTTAAAGCTGGACGCAGGTACCGGATTTAAGCTGGGCAAGGTTCCTGCTTACGCGAATATTTACACGGGATTCAACAACCGGTCTAATGGCTTCTCGGATGAATTTCGATATGGAGCAGAATTGGGATTAAACCTGTTCAACAAAAAAATCTGGGCGATCGGGCGACTCACAGGTGTTCGTTCTTTCCAAAACGGAGACCCGAATCTGGCGATCAACAGCACCAGCGTATTTGCCAACAATAGCGAATACCTTTCACTTTCTCCGGAATTAGCCTATAACATTAATGATAAATGGGGTGTCTCGGCTTCCGCCGGATTTGCACTTAGTGGCCGAATTATTTTCGCTGCCCCGTCTTACTCTGTTGGCGTTTTTTATCAGTTGAAGTAAAGTGCTGGTTATACTCTGCCAAAGCGACGTTTGTACTCAGAGGGCGAGAAACCTGTATGCTTTTTAAAAATGATTCTAAAGGATTTATCGTCTCGATACCCCGTTTGGGGACCCAGCTCTCCCATTCTGATAGAGGAGCTTTCAATGAGTCTTTTTGCCGCTTCAATGCGAACACGCTGGATGTATTCACTTGGCGTATTTCCAGTTGCTGATTTAAATCGGCGGATAAAATTGCGGCGGCTTATCGAAAAAGAACCTGCCAGATCACTGACGGTAATCGGCTTTGAAAAGTGTTTTTCTATATACTCTTGCGACTGTTGGATCTCCAAATCAGCATGTACTTTTTGCTGATTAAAAATCACAAATGGTTTTTGGGATTTTCGATTGTGATCCAATTGAAAAAATCGGGAGACCATCAGCGCGATATCCTTGCTTCCAAATTTTTCAATTAAATACAATATTAGGTTTAGGGAAGAATACGCGCCGCCACTGGTGTATATCCCATTATCATCTGTGGTAATTGAATCACTTTGAAAATCCACATCCGGAAACATTTTCCGGAAGGATGACTCAAAGGCCCAATGTAAGGTACAAGCCTTGCCACGGAGCAATCCGGTAGATGCCAGTAAAAAACCTCCCGTACACATACTCGCCAACTCACTCCCATGCTGGAGATGTTGTATTTTCATCCATTCGATCATTTTCCGGTTTAACCGAATTGGCTCCTCCATTTCACAGGTAAATCCGGGTACCAGTATAAGGTCAAATACCTGTTCTGCTTTTTTAAAACTATCGGTCTTAACCGAAAAACTCCCATCATACAAAAGCATGTGCTTCTTATATCCCAGAATTTTTATTTCAAAGATCGGCTCCCTGCCCTGAAGCATTAAAAAATAATTGGCCTGTGTTAACAGGAAATAAGCCCCGATAACAGCATTAGGCATTACATCTCCTTTGGGCACGAGCAAAGCTATTCGTTTCATACGCTTCCTCCACTAAGTACTGTTGTACATCCAAGTTGAGAATTTTCAGCCTTTCCTGCAAGCCTGATTATCCAGTTTGGCACAAATACCCCTACACAATGGCAAAAATGCCAGTTTCGAGACATCTATGTGACCGATACCTTTACCTTCTTTACCAACCGATCGACAGAAAATGAAAAAGCTTCTCCTGCCACTTTGTACACTTTTGATTTTGCCATGCTTTTTATTTGGGCAGGACAGCCCCGCGGCGCTATTCGAAAACCCGCTTGCCAATTCCGACGTAGCTGCATTCGATCAATTGAAAGATCATTTTCACAAATATGTAAACGAAGGAATTTTGGCCGGAACTGCCATATTGGTCCATCAGGGTACAGCACAGAAACAGGATTTTTATGGATTTCAAAACCTGGAAAAGCAGATACCTGTTTCAGAAAACACCATTTTCAGGTTGGCATCTATGACCAAACCAATTACCAGCGTGGCGATAATGATGTTGGTTGAACAAGGAAAAATTGACCTTGACGACCCTATAGAAAAGTACATTCCGGCCTTTGAATCCATACAGGTTTATCTATCCGGGACAGAAAGAATTTCACCAGCCAGTCGGCCAACTATCCGGCAATTATTGTCGCATACCGGAGGCTTAAGCAGTGGATATGATGCTTCTCCTGCCGGCCAATTTTGTGCGAAGACCGTGGCTGAAAAAAAGCCGAAAGACTTAGAGGAGCTTGTTGAAACACTGGCGGGTATTCCACTGGCTTTTCAACCCGGTACAGATTGGGCATATAGTTACAGTACCGATGTGTTGGCCTACGTCGTTGAACAGGTATCCGGAAAAACCATTGACGTGTTTTTTCAAGAATACATTTTTGATCCCTTAAATATGCCCAACACCCGATTCCAGGTTCCAGCAGATAAAATCGACAATTTTGCAGCTCTTTATAGTATCAATCCGGAAGGAAAATTACAGGTCCTGGATTCTCCGGAAGAAAGCCCGTACACCGATGGAACTTATTTTCCCCGGGGCAATGGCGGACTCACATCTACCCTGGCTGATTATTATCGTTTTACGAAAATGTTGCTTCAGAACGGGGTGTTAGATGGTGTCCGTATCCTGAAGGAAGAAACGATTGCTTTAATGACCCAAAATATGTTGACAGAAGATATCCTGCCTATTAGTGTAGGCGGACAGCCTTTACCCGGTTGGGGTTTTGGCCTGGGCTTTGGTGTAATGCTCCCGGAAACAGGTATTGGATCCAGTGGCGATTATTTTTGGCCCGGAGGTGCCTTCACCTATTTCTTTGTAAATCCAAAAGAAGAGCGAATTGGAATTTTCATGACCCAGCTTTCAGATAAAAGCAAGATGAATATCTTGTTTGAATTTCATAAATTAGCCGGAGCCGTGTTTTTTCAGGGTCAACATTAAGATATACCCAAACGAAAGTAATTAGGGCTTTTTATCTTTTTCTTTTTACGTCCTACTTCGTTAAAAATACTCGCCATAGCTAAGGCTATGCCTGCGTTTTTTGCCTTGTAGGCCAAAAAAATAAAGTTGCTAAAATTTCCCAAACCACTTTCGTTTGGGTATAACAAAAAAGCGCCCCGAAGCTGGACAGCCGGGGCACTTTAGATTTACAGAGAGATTAGGTATTTTGCTGGTTATTGGGGTTAAACAGAGTGTTTTTTTTTGTTTACTCCATTAATTTACCCCCTTCCATACTACTCTCCAAATTTTGCTCAAAATGACCAATACTTTGGAAGATTACCCCAAATCCTGCTCGAAAATCAATAGGTACCAGGTAGGCTGATTCATTTTCGTCGCCATAAGTACTTGCTTGGCGGGACCCCAAATTTATCCTTAAAGGATTTGGAAAAGTGCGCATGATCATTAAATCCGACATTCCTTGAAACCTCAAATACCGAAGGATAGAGGCCCTTCTTTAAATATTCTTTGGCCTTTTCCAGGCGATAATTGAGCAGACAGCTTTGCGGGGTATCTTCACCAGCCACATTTTTTTTGAATTTGCGCCTAAACGTACTAAGCGAACCGCCTTGCATTGCTTTCGCAAATTCCGGAACAGAAAACTTTTGATCCGCAAAATTAGCCTCCAGAACGATCTTCAGGCGCTCATTCCAGTCTCGCTTTTCCGCTGTCAAATGAAGCGGTTCTTCGACCTCAGAAACCAATTTTACTGCATCCGGGTTATATGCTCCTGATTCACTTAAAATAGAAATGGCCCATGCTGTTAATTCGCTTGTGTGCGGGCCTAAGAACCCGGTTTGAAAATGCTCAATCACCCCTCTTACTCGCAGGATATCCTCTTCCCTGTTTTCCAAGCGGGTATATAAGGTCAATATCCGAATTGACTCTTTAATGATTTCAACGGGCGCTTTACCCAGCACGATAATTCGTTCGTAAGCCAGATCTATTCTAGGATTATCCGGTGGATGCACCATAATCTCTTTGACACTATTTGAATCAAAAGGAAAGTGGAACGACAACTCCGGATAGGATTGTTTGTTAAGACCAGGCATAAGCTTGCGGATAAGTAGCGCTAACTGGGCGCGTACCAGAGAATTAGGTTCTACCCCATATCTGCTCTGAAGCATTTCAACCTGTTCTTTTCTTTTACGAACATTCCAGGAAGAAAACTTAAAAGTCTGAAGGGAATATCCACTCATATACCGAAGCAATGCGCTTGGGTCGTTTAACAGGTTTTTAAAAAACACATCGATGGTTTTCGTTTCCTCTCCGCCGGCCTTCCGCAACATAGGGATCATATTTCCCCGGGCAATCGGACTAATTGACTCGTCCAGATGCACTTCATACAGGCGTTCAAACTTCCTTTCGTTTTTTAAAATTTGAAGAATAAACTCAAAGATTTCCTCTAAAAGAGCCCGCTTGTCAAAACTTTCTGCTGTACCACTGATAATTTCATTTGCCAGCTTTTTGGCTACAAAAAAATCGCGCACCGAGGCATGCATAAACGAAAATCGATCCATATCCTTACGATCCAGCAGGCTCCGTACTTCTCCCAGAATTTGAGCCGGGCCCATGGTTTGGACATTTATTTCATACTTCTCAGACCAATTCTGAATAATATGCTCCAACAAAGTGCGGGTGATTGAGTACGTCCCTGTATAAAATTGTTCCAGGGCAATGGCCTCCATGAATCGGGTCAAAATCTCCGCATTCAATTTGGACTCCCGGCGGATCACCTCTTTTGAAAAGGTACTTTCAACAAAGCGTTTGTATAAATCTGCAGGATTTTTGACCACCACATCCGGATTATCGCTGTAAACCTTCAGCAGAAATAATAAAAAAATGGGCCGTTCAGCCAGCTCGCCTATTGCGGACTCCGACTCCAGCATTTGGTAAAACCCGGCGACATGATTTACCTCTCTTTTATGATAGAAATAAGCTTCGGAAACGGCCTGTATTTGATCTTCCGAAAGCGGTTGGATATAAATCCTGGAAAAACCCTCCAACTCTGATTCCTCGATATGAGAACCTGCAAAAAAGCTTCTTCGTGCTGTAATAAGAAGTTTTCCCTGATCCCGCGAAAGTTGGCCCAATTTTTTCAGGGTTCGATTTCTGATCTCCGGATTAATTATATCCGGTATCTCGTCCAGACCGTCCAGCAGGAGAATGATCGCCTTATCGGTTTTCCACAACTTAGAAAATTGTGAAACAGATAAAGAACTGCCCAATTGGTTGTTTACCTGTTCAAGTATCCAATCAATTCCAAACTTCGCCTCATCAAGATCCCCCAGAGATAATAAAACAGGAAATGGCCCTCTTCTCTGTTCTATTCCCTTTTTCATTGTTTGGGTATATAGGTATTCCAAAAAACAGGATTTACCCATTCCAAAATCGCCCAGAATGGCAATACCAGGAGCAGAAGATTGAATACAGGATTCAATCAATTCAGAGAGCTGCACCGGCTCCGTTGAGCCAGAAATACAACCCTTTAATTCTGTATAATTTTGGAAGTCCTTGTTCTTTTCTTGAATTCTGCTAAAAAGGCTGCCTTCCAAAATTTGATAGCTATTCCAAATGGGGTCCATAGTTCCGGATAAAGAAAAATCACATGGAATAGGCTTCCAGAAATCCTAAAAAGGAGGTTTCACGTCGCATATACCCGAATCAAAGTGGTTTGGGTACAATTTTCTTAATCTCTGTAAACCTGAATTAAAATTGCCGGTTATTTAATAACCTTCAATTTCCAAATTAGTCAATAGTTTTTAGATGCCCCCGGACCTGGTTAAAAATGCGTATTTATACCTATATACCCAAGCGCAAACTACTTTCGTTTGGGTATAAGAAAGCCCCCGCTTTTGGCGGGGGCTTAAACTTGAACTTACCATATCATCTCTAAAAAAATCATTCATTTGGATTGCGCAGGCACAAGCCAACAGTAGCCCGATCGTAATGGCCAATGCCACCACTATTCAGAATCGCGCGATCCGTAACACCGATCTCGACGACATATCCACAGCGGCGCATACCGGTGGTATCCAGCGACCAGTTTCCATTTTCACCTATTGTTGGTACACCGGCAGAATAACGCCGACTCAATGGCATCGTGCTTCCTGCTGGCAATGGTGCAGGCGCTGTAAATGAGCCCCCACTTGGATTGCCGTTAATAGTTGTTGGAAGGATTTTCAGCGTAAGCGCATTAAAATGTGCATCTGATGCTGAGTAGGTACCAGAAATGACATCCCCTACCCGGAAATCGGCACAATCGCCACCTCCTGAAGTGATTTGAATAGCTACATCCGGTTTTTTATTATCCAAATGCACAGCAACTACATTACTTGACCAGGTCTGATTCGTAACCGGATTTTTAGCGATAATACGCACAATCCATCGGCCGCTCAACGTTCCTGTATTCCAACGCGCCAACACATTCCCGACAGGGAAAATCTGGGCATTTCCGGGTCCGCCTACCAGATCTTCCTGATAGGTATAGAATCCATCAACATCTACAGATTGTAAAACGGAAGGGAGATCACTCCAAATACCATTCAGCAACTGATCCCGATAGAGCGTAAAGCTATTATCGACACGCTGCCAGCTGATACCATTGTTTTCACTGATCTCCACTTTGTATTTAAGCTTGGTTGCACCCGCGCTAAAATCAGTGGTATTACCAATGTGACCAGTCAATACTACCTGTCCGCCAAATGGGCTGTCATCCGCTGTAAAGCCGGCAAGTGCCGCCGGGCCGTTGGCATAACCCAGGCCGTTAATACTGCCCACATCCATGCTGCCCGCTGTCTGAATGATTGGGAAATGGGTACCCGGTTGGGAAACAGCACCGGGCTCCAGACAAATCAGGGTATCCTCCCGATTTCCATAAACCGGCACATGGTTTGGATTCCAGCAAGGTGCGGGTACATTCCAGGAAAGGATGGCACGGATCGGAATCACAACAGGTCCTTCGCCGCAAGGCTTCTTGTGTTTGCTAAAGTTTACAGGCAAAAAGGCAGCATATTCCAGCCCCTCTTTTGGCATACTTTTAATGTCGTGTACCCCTACAGAAGTGGTTCCCAGACAAGTTTCATAATAGCCATTATTGTTGAAATCAGCGTAGAAAGTCACATACTCCCGGCTGCCTGCTTTGCAGAGGCTGCCAAGGTATCCGGAGGACTTTTTCACGCGCAGGGTAGCGACCAGGGTTTCCAGTTTCGGATTGTATCCTACACATTCCAGTTCTTCATAGGATACATTTCCATCTTTTGGATATAGAATGTCCAGATAATCAGACACATTAATCCCTATTTGGGCAAAGGTTTGACTCAGTCCGGCATCTGCCACCTGGGCTTTGCTGACATACTGCTGCATTTCCTGCATCGCAAATCGGGCTGGAGAAACTTCCTCTTTTTTGTACAGCTCATACTTATCCAGGAGGCTTAAAACGGGTTTCTCCTTTACGGGAATTTCCTGATCCAGATCTACTACTGCCTGAAACTCTTTGCTGAGTTCAATTTTTGAATCGAGCACCAGGTCGCTGACCAAAAAGAATTTCCTTGGATCAATCTGGATATGAGTATTATGCACATCTCCCCAAACAGGCTGCCAATTTGGTTGATTGGCCGGTGGTGCCTGATTCCAGGAAAGAATGGCCCGAACCTGGCAGATTTTTTCCAGGAAACACCATCTTTTTGATGGATTAATCTGGAGGGATGTAGCATACTCTAATCGTTTTGAACCGGCTGTTCCTTCCGGAACATCATAAGCTCTAAAGCTGCTCAAACCGAGGTCATCCCAGCTTTTACCCTTATCACAGGAAATGTAAAAACGAACATACTCGGGCGTTCCGTTGGAGCAGATAGTACCGCCATATCCGGAAGGGTTCTTAATAAAAACGACCGCTTCCAGGCGATTGAACTGGGGCTGAAAACCGACGCATCCAATGGATTCATAATTGCTATTGGACTGGATCTTTTTGACCGCTTTAAACGGACTTTTTTCCAGGTTACCAAAATAGTTGGGGTTGGCCAGAAGGAGGGCCCGAAACTGTTGGCGCTCTTTTTCAACCCGCACAGGAGCTTGGGCTTTTTCTTTTGCACACATGGTTTGGTTTTTAAGGATTAATAAAAACTTGTATTCCGCATACTGCTGTACGGAATAGACTAAAAATCTAAAGGGAATAGGCGAATGAAAAATTTTAGGCAGAAAGGGATATTGGTATATGCCCTTCTAAAAAGAATGGTTACCTCCTAAAGGAAAATAAAAAAGGTCCGCCATGCGCTATGCAGGACGGACCCCATTTCTATTTCCAGGAAGCTGTTTAAAAATTAAACCATTTCCCTCCTGCTGTTTCGTAATCTACGACAGGGTCGGAAGTGTCGTAGATGATAAAACTACCGCAACAATTTCCTCCCTCACAGAAATAGTTTAAGCCATTCTCTGAGTCCATGGCTAAATTAATTTTACAGGGATCTGGGCCCGAGCCACCGCATAAGCAAAACATAACACCCCCTGGTACCGGTTGCACGTCAAAACTCGGAGGCGTAATTGATTGTCCGGCAGGGCGCACCACCACTTGTTTTTTTATGCTTACGTAAACAATTTCATACCCTTTACTCGGACGTAACACGCCCTTTTTGTCAATCGTAAAACCCGTGACCTGAACGCCTTTGGCATACTCCTGTGCGACTTCTGCTTTTAAGCGGATCGCCGTCAATATAGCACCATCCTTCGGCGCCTGGGCGTTTATCTGTACACTCATAATCAGGGCTAGCAGAACAAATAAATACTGTGTTATTTTCATTCTAATGTTGGTTTATGTGAAGTTGTATTAAAAATTAAACCAGCCACCTCCGGGTGTTTGGTATTGCAAAGGGAAATTCACATTATTGAAGATGATTCCGATGCCGCAACCACAGCTACCAAGACAAACCCAGCGATTTGGTGTTTGAGGATCATTAGACTTTTCAAATCGGCAGTTATCGTAGCCCTCCAGGCAAAAACAGGTGGCTTTATGTCCGCCGGGCAACTCCACTTCATCATATTTTCCGGTTGAAAAATCATGGGACAAAGGCTGGTCTTTTGGTTTTAACAGCAGGATTTTTTTGGACTTATTGTACACAATGTGGTAGCTCTTTGCGGGTCGCAACACCCCTTTTTTGTCCAGGGTAAACACTTCTGGTTGGGGATCGTCTAAAAAACCCTGAATGAGTTCTTCTTGAAGTTTGAGTGCAGTAACTTCTTGAAATTCGTTGTTTTGTGCATAGCCCAAAATGCTCGGCAGCATCAATAGAGCCAAAGCAAAAAATGGTTTGGTTTTCATTAAATGATATTTTGGAGTAAAGAGGGAAATACCCGCTGACTCCGGTGAATAAAACGGTTACAGGTGCCGACACACCGGCATCTGGTGGAAAACACTAGAATTTGTTGATAATAACGAGGGTGGGTGCTACACACTTACGTGAATAGCATGTTGCAATTTATAAAAAAGCCAGCTTAAAATGTGGACTCTTTTTTTAAAACACGAAACAAGGAATGTTTATGATCATATACTTGGAAAGGGATTACTTTTGCGGCTAATTCTAATGCTAACTTCCGACACAATCTGATCCGGAATTCGCCGTTTTAGGCCAGTGCAATCTTATTCAAATCACCCGACACCATGAAAAAATCTGTACCTGTATTATTATTGCTGCTTGTAGGGTACATAAGCAACCTAAGCGCCCAAAAATTTACCATCAGCGGTTACATCTCCGACGCAGAGACCGGAGAAATGCTTATTGGGGCGAATGCCTATGACTTTCAGACCAAAGGAGGAACGGTTTCCAATACCTATGGATTTTACGCAATGACACTTGCGCCAGACAGCGTGTATCTCAGCATCAGCTACGTCGGCTACCAACCAAAGACCTTTGCGCTGAATCTGACAAAGGATATCATTCTTGACATCCAGCTCTCCCCTTCTATAAGTCTGGAGACAGTTGAGGTCGTTGCCTCAGCTACCGGAGAATCTATTGAGGAACAGACCCAGATGAGTACGGTGAGCATCCCGATTTTACAGATTAAAAAACTGCCGGCCTTCTTCGGAGAAACCGATATTTTAAAAGCATTGCAACTTCTTCCGGGTGTGCAATCCGGTGGCGAAGGCCAAAGCGGACTTTATGTACGCGGGGGCAGTCCGGATCAAAATCTAATCCTGTTGGATGGCGTGCCGGTCTATAATGCCAGTCACCTCTTTGGCTTTTTTTCGGTTTTTAATGCGGATGCCATCCGCGATGTAAATCTGATCAAAGGCGGTTTTCCGGCACGCTATGGCGGACGGCTTTCCTCGGTACTCGACATCAACATGAAGGAGGGTAACATGAAAGAATTTAAGGGCTCCGGAAGTATTGGTGTCATTGCCTCAAAATTGACATTGGAGGGGCCAATCATTAAAGATAAAACAGCATTTATTGTTTCGGCAAGACGCACATATATTGATATTTTGGCCAGGCCAATTATTAAAGCCGGTTTTAATTCAAATGGCGGAAGCGGTGTTGCAGGCTATTATTTCTACGACATGAACGCCAAGGTAAATCACAAGTTTTCTGAAAAGGACCGACTCTATTTAAGTTTTTACAGCGGCCGGGATAAATTCTATCTTCAGTCGGAAGATAAATTCCAACAAGACACCTACTTGCAGGAAGTCGGTTTTGGATGGGGCAACCTGACGGGTGCTATGCGTTATAATCGGGTTTGGGGGAAACGCCTTTTTTCGAATACCACGCTCACCTACAGCAAGTACAATTTTAATACCAACGCAAAAGAAGAAGACACGTACCAGAGTCAGGGTGAAACCATTACAGATGGATTCAGCGTCAATTATGATTCGGGGATTCGGGATATTGCCGCAAAAATTGATTTTGACTTTGTGCCTAATCAAAATCATTTTATCCGCTATGGCGGAAGTTTTATCAATCACCGCTTTGATCCGGGTACTTTTGATGTCAGTTTCAAAGATGTTGACGAAGATTTTAATGCCCTTTTTGGCCAGGAAGTCGTTGATGCCAATGAGTTTGCATTTTATGCGGAAGATGATGTAGAAATCGGGGCCCGTCTTAAAATAAATGGAGGCTTGCATTTTAGTGGCTTCGCTTTACAAAACGGTAAGACATTTACCTCCTTGCAACCACGCATTGGGCTACGTTATTTGATGCCCGGGCAAACGGCCATTAAGGCCTCTTTTGCTACCATGCAGCAGTACGTTCAATTCCTGACAAATGAGAACCTTAGCCTGCCCACCGATTTGTGGTTGCCTACCACTGATCGGGTTTTGCCCCAAACAAGTTGGCAGGTGGCTCTGGGCGTGGCCAAAACGTTTCGGGATCAATATGAAATCAGCATTGAAACCTATTACAAAAAAATGGATAATGTTATTTCCTATTCAGAAGGAGCGAGTTTTATCAGTTTTAACGACTGGCAAGATAATGTGACGCAGGGTGAAGGAGAAGCGTATGGAGCCGAATTTCTCATCCGCAAAACGCAGGGAAAATTTACCGGGTGGATCGGATATACCTTAAACTGGACCTGGCGGAGATTTGATGAAATTAACTTCGGAGAAAAATACCCTTATAAATATGACCGGCGGCACGATATCTCTGTCGTAGGTATTTATGATTTTAACGATCATATAAATGTATCAGCCACCTGGGTTTTTGGTTCCGGAAATGCATATACATTAGGAGAAGCTGTTTATTCCGGATATTTCCCGACAGGTGTAGGAGAAAATTCTTATTTAAGCGGATTTTTCACCCAGTATTTTCAGGAACGGAACAATGAACGTGCACCTGCTTATCACCGATTTGATATTGGCGTAAATTTCACAAAGCAAAAACGTTGGTGGAAACGCACCTGGGCATTTGGGGCGTACAATTTATACAATCGAAACAATCCATTTTTCTTATACCTGGATACTGTTTCGAGCGGCAACGGACAACGGACAGCCTTAAAGCAGGTTAGTATTTTCCCGGTAATACCTTATGTAAATTGGAGTTTTGAATTTTAAATTAAGCATTCCAGATAATTTGATCGATATGAAACAATTATTATTTATTTTTTTCGCGCTTTTTGCCTTTGCGGGATGTAATGGTGATTTCTTTGATTCGGAAATAGAATTGCCGACACCAGAGCATGATCCTGTGCTTGCCATTAGTGGTTTTATTACTTCCACTGATCAGGATTTTATTGCAGTAAAGGTGACTCGCACTTACGGCTTATTTGAAGAACGTCCCTACGACGATCGAATTTTTGATGCGACTGTCGAATTATTTGAAGACGATAATTTATTATACACTTTTGATACCATTGATTTTCAGGAAGCAAATTATTACCAGCTGCTTCAGGAGCCCTTTGGAGGATTTGGAAAGAATTACGAATTGCGGGTAAGTCATCCGGACCTGGGAACCGCCACGGCTAAACAAACCATGTTACAGCCTGTCCCATTGAGTGAAATAACCTTCAATCCGATTGCTTCAAATGATTTCTCGGGAACGGATGGAGAATTTAAAATTGTATTAAACGATCCGCCAAATGAAGAGAATTTTTATGAGTTAGTTGCTCAAAAAGTATGTACCTATACTTATATTGATTATTACGGAAATGAAATTACGGAAGAATATCCGGAAACTATTTATTTTGATATGGATATGACCAGTAATCCGAATATCACCCAAGGTTATAATTACGAAGCGATTTTATTAAGCGATAAAAACTTCGATGGTCAAACCTTTACATTTCGGCCGAAATTTTATACCTGTGGTGGACACCTGGATCAAGAAACAACCTTCACCGTTTATTGGCGAACAGTTACAAAAGATTATTTCAACTACTCAAAATCTTTATTTGATACCGAAATGGCGCAGAATAATCCATTCGCAGAACCCGTCTCACTTTACACCAATGTGGATGGAGGCGTAGGCGGCTTTTGTATGAGGTCGGAGTTGGTTTATGAGGTGGAGTGATTTGGATGATTTAATTTTCAGCAAAAAAACATGAGTCGTTTATCGCACCACAATCCAAATTACCAACACGCAGAAGGCGCATTTGACGCCGCTTACCACCTGGAAATGGTGCGGGACCTGGAAAGGGTACAGGCAGGAAAACAGGCTATTGATCAAACTTTATCAAAAGAAGATACTTTTTTAGAGTTGGGATGCGGGAGTGGCATTTTTTCTATCCATGCGGCCCGGAAGTGCAAAAAGGTTTATGCGGTTGACATTGATGCACAGATTCTGGAAATTGCCAAAAAAAATGCAGCCACAGCAGGTGTATCCCATAAGATTGAATTTATCCATTCGGATGTATTTAACCTCCAATTACCCGAAAGATGCGATTTGCTTTTTTGTGAAATGATGTCGATTTGGGCGATTAACGAACCCCAGGTTGCAGTGGTGCGCTATGCCCGCAAACACCTACTTAAGGAGAATCCTGTTTTAATTCCCCGGCGCATACTGAATCTGGTCGAGCTAGGCCAAACAGATTATACTATTGACGGGATAGAAATCAAAGCCTCAATCGCACAATTTTCCGGCATTAAAGCACCCCGGATTATTACAGAGTCGCGTTTAGTAAGCACCTTAAACCTGGATCAGGATATCCCGGATCAAATGGATTTGAAAATCACGATGACGGCACTTGTAACCGCAGAGATAAACTGTGCCCGCTTGTCCTCTATTGTGGAATTTGCGCCGGGAGTGCCCTTTTATAGTACAGACAGTCTAATGCCGTTGACCATCGTACCACTGGAACAAGCTATGAAAGTTGAAGCAGGTCAGATTATAAATTTCCATGCCCGGTATATGCATCGGAGCGGCCTGGAAAAGGGGCAATTTTGGGTTGAAGCAGGAAAAATAAAAGCCGATCTAACCTAATGATCCTTGATTGTCAGGCGTAAAACGGAGCAAGCGGAACGCTCTGCATATTTATCCTTTCCGGTACCAAATAATACATTCACCCAATTATCCATTTCAGGGGTGCCGATAATCAACAAATCATAAGCTGCAGAAATTCGGGCGATAGCTTCTACTGAATCATCCGAACGTACGATCAGTAATTCATTCTTTGACTGACACCGAAGCAATAGGTCATTAGATTCTCTTTCAATTAACTGCACTTCCTCCGGGCTTGTATTTTCTGGAATAATGTGGAGCAATGAAAAGGAGATACCGTATGATCGACTAATTCGATCTGCTACCTGGATAAAGTGAATATTTCGGCGACGTGGCCTTAGTGCCAGCACAATCTTACTGATGTGCCGCACCCCGTTGTCTTTAAAAAGCGCAAAATTGGAATTAATATGTGTTACCAGCCAGCCTATAGGATTGCTTACCAAAATTCCACTATGTGCCCGGCCATTCCATCCCATCACCATCCAATCGCAATGAGATTGATCGCTCAGCGCATGAATCGTATCCGATACATCGTGGGTAACAACTGCTTCAAAGTTGATCGGTGTTTTTCGGGCACTGGAAACGGAAGCAATCCGCCTGGACAAGGAGATGACAACCGGATTATCCTCCATCAAGGCATCCAGATCTGTTTGATCGGGTACTTCGGTAATATGTACGGTTTGTACTAATCCGCCAATATGAATAGCAGCTCCAATCTCCACCAACATCTCGGGAGAGTTTTCATTGCCGAGTAAGGGTACTACCACTCCTGCCTCCTGGGCGATTGTTTTTTGCTCTGCCAGTCTTATTCTTTCCAGGGTACTTGGCACTGCCTGCTGATCGACCTCTTTACGCTTATAGAGCATAAATAAAGCAGGTCGGTGGCCGTACCGCATCAATACACCTGTGCGTTGGGTGCGCTGTTTTCCATAAAACAGGTAGGTCAATAAACCAATTATCGAAACGACCAGAATCGCCAGAATGGGCAACCAGCCTAAAAAGAGGAGTAAAACCACTCCGCTCAGAATACCAAAAATCTGTACAAAAGGATAAAAAGGCGCCCTAAAGGAAGGGTTATACCATTGTACTGCCGTTTCCCGCAAAATTATTACACAAAAATTTACTAGGACAAACATCAGCACCATAAAGGCACTCGCCAATTTGGCAATTTTTTCTACATCCAAAAAAAGGATGACAAGAGCCATAAACACACAGGTGGAAATAATACTCGTAATCGGCGTGAGATGTTTGGGTTGGATTCTGCTTACAATATCGGGGAGCAATTTATTATTTGCCATCGCAAACGGAAACCGGGAGGCCGCAAGCACGCCCGAATTTGCCATGGAGATCAGGGTAATGACTCCCAAAACGCCCGCGGCATATCCAAAATATTTTCCGCCGAAAAGATTCGCAATAGTATAAATTGGTTTGATGTCTGATTTCAGTGCATCCACCGGAATATTACCTACCAGTGTAACAGCCACCAGCACGTAGATGCTCGTAATAATGAGGAGAGACATAATCATTGCCAGGGGCAGGTTCCTGCTTGGATTTTTTATTTCGCCGGCAATAGCAGCAATCTTGGTCACCCCGGCATAAGAAATATAGACAAAAGCAATGGTTGAAACCAGTCCGTAACTGCCATGCGTAATAGACGGATGCAGCATATCCGTATGCACCCTGGGTAAACCAAAAAGCAGAACCAGAATCAATCCCAGCACACTAAAACTCACAATGATGATCTGAACCTTACCAACCTTTTTTACCCCAAAAATATTAAGCAGCATGATCAGAAAAAGAAATACCAGGGCTATATACTTTAAATAAGCAGGAGGAAGGTCAACCAAAACAAGCAGGTAAGCACCAAAACCTACCAAAGCAAAAGAACTTTTCAGTAATAAAGAAAGCCATAAACCAATACCGGAGATCGTTCCAAGTAAAGGGCCTAATGCCCGCTCGATATACACATAGGTCCCTCCTGAAGAAGGCATAGCCGTACCAAGTTCTGATTTGGATAATACTGCTGGCAGAATGCAAACTGCTGCCAGCAAGTATGCAACCCAAACAGATGGTCCGGTTTTGGCGGCGGCGATACCCGGCAACACAAAAATACCACTCCCAAGCATCCCTCCGATACTAATGGCAATTATCGGGATAATTGAAAGACTGCGTTCAAGTTTCTTCACAAGCAAGTAGGATTCGACCTAAGATAACATATTAATCTAAATGGACTTTTGATGAGGAGATTCTCTGCAGCGCTGCGTGGTTTAAACTCATACTACCTGGTGGAATGTTCCGCTGCGCGTCACG
>JAGQWR010000085.1:241-26384 GCA_020437105.1 Saprospiraceae bacterium | reverse complement strand
GCGGGGCCCTCCCTGCAAGCGCTCCTGTACACCTTCTTTATCTTTATGAATGCGCATGATCGGAATAATACGCGCACCCCAGAGACTATCCGGGTCCGGAATTTCCAATTCGCCGCGATCTGTAAAATAGGCGCGCTCTAAGTTTCGCTTGGTCGTACTTAGCTGCGGTATGAAGAAAATCATTTCGGGATCATCAGGCGATTTTCGAAAAACAACAGCTTCTGCTTCGCCATATTTATTGAGAATCACCTTCAAATGCCCTTGCAGTCGGGCATCCCGGGCATTCATGGTTACCAGGAGAAATCCATATTCGGTGGTATTAATCGCGTTTAGATTATAAACACCCCGAATATCCTCCCCTTCTACATAGAGGTATCGATCTGTAATCCCAAAAGAATAATCCCCTGCCGAAAACTCCATCTCCATTTTGCCCGGCACTTCTACTGCATAGGGTTTGAAATCATATCCAAGTAAGTCCTCGGTGGTGCCAAAGCGGCGATCGGACATATAAGTATAATCCACCCGTTGGCCAAACCCCAACATAGGTATGAATAATAAAAAGTAAAGCAAGTAACGCATGAATCGACGTTTTTGGGTAACGATAAAATGAACTTATTGAATATTTTTCAGCACGATTTCCATTATTTGCGCCTCGGCCGCATCGGCTTGTTCAATCAATTTTTTGCCAGCCTCCAGCTTTGTTTGCACAAATTCTTTGTCCTCCACATCTGCGCAATTGATCTGCACATTTAGATACGCGCCATGAATGGCTGCGCGGGCACATAATCCGCCAACTCCGGCATCTGAAGCAGAATTGGGATTGCCGCGTTCGGCCATATCTCGAATGACTTCGAAGGAAGCGGCGCAAACTTCCATTACCCGAAAGGGAACTTCAATAGCATATTTGGTGGCATCCTGAATCGCCTGTTTTCTGGTTGCTTTTTCTGCATCAGTACCTTTTGGTAAACGCACGGCATCAATGATCCCATTATAAGAACGCGTGTCTTCATCCACCAAACGCAGGAGTTCATCTTTCAATTGCTGTCCGCGATCGGCGACTTCACTAAACTCTTCCCAGCGATCATCCCAAATGCGGCGATGTGCCGAAAGATTGGCGACCATCGTACCCAAAGAAATACCCAGGGCACCCACATAAGCAGAAACCGATCCACCACCCGGAGCGACACTTTCCGATGCAGTTAAATTCGCGAAAGCGCGCAGATCCATGGATATAAGCGGATTGGGATTCTCGCCTTCCAACAAGTATTCAATCACTTTTTTCTTTGGATCGAAGGGAGCGAGTTCGTCAAGCCCCATGGTGCGCACAGCAATGTGGATCAATTCTTCTTCAGAAACGCCGACAGACCGACGTTGTTTCTCCAAAAAATAGCGTCCGGCATCCAGCAAAACCGACTTGGGAACCAAGCCTACCAATTCAGAGCCTGTGACCCGCAGCCCTCTGGCAACAGCTCTTTCGGTTGTTGCTTCAAAAGCCCGGTGCAGGGGCGTGATTTTGATATTTGTCAGGTTCATCGAAATTTGAGCAACACCATATTCTTCGATAAACCAGCCAATAGCTTTACAAGCTTTCAATAAGCCCGGCTCGCGTAAAGGCGTACCATCGGCATCGGTAAGGACCTTGCTGGTTACAAGGTCTCCATCCCGTTTTACCCGACCATTTTCCCGGATGTCGAAGGCAACTGAGTTGGCCCGCCGTACGGAAGTCGTATTGAGATTTACATTATAAGCGATCAGGAAATCCCGGGCACTAATAGCTGTTGCACCCGATTTAGGGTTAAATTTAGCTGGTCCGTAGTCTGGTTTCCATTCTGGTTTACTCAGTTTGGCTGGCAGGCCTTCATACTCACCGGCACGGACATTTGCCAGGTTCCGGCGCTCTGGTGAGCTGGCTGCATTTTCATACATATAAAAAGGAATATCCAATTGGCTTCCGGCCAATTCGCCCAGCTTGTGCGCCCATTGCGCCACTTCTTCCATTGTGATATTGGCCACTGGCACCAGCGGACAAACATCCGTAGCTCCCATACGTGGGTGCTCGCCGTGGTGCTTGCTCATGTCGATCAACTCCGCCGCTTTTTTAATACCCAGAAAGGCAGCCTGAATAACTGGCTCCGGTTCTCCGACAAAAGTGACTACCGTGCGATTTGTGGCTTTTCCGGGATCTACATCCAGCAATTTCACGCCTTCCACACTTTCGATGGCATCGGTAATTTGCTTAATTATTTTCATATCCCTTCCTTCGCTAAAGTTGGGAACGCATTCAATTAGTTGTCTAAGCATGGTAATTTGGTTTAATAACGGCCGTGAAATTAAGCCTTTCTCCGGAAGCACCGGGGCAGATTTGTATACTATTAACAACAAATCTATAACTTCGCCCCGGCCGCTGGCCTGAAATGTATATTCTCCATGCAAACCGGATTATTCTTTGGCTCTTTTAACCCGATCCACATCGGGCATTTGATCATCGCCAACCACATGGTTGAGTACGGCGACCTGACACAGGTATGGATGGTTGTAAGTCCACACAATCCACTCAAACCAAAAAAAACGCTGGCCCGAGATTTTGACAGGCTCCATTTAGTCCGCCTGGCCGTGGAGGACAATTCAAATTTACGCGCCAGCAATGTTGAGTTTGACCTCCCACAGCCTTCCTATACCGTTGATACCCTTGCTTATTTGGCAGATAAATTTCCGGAGCGGAAATTTACGTTGATCATGGGCGGAGACAACCTGGCCAGCCTGCACAAATGGAAGAACTACGAACAAATTCTGGAGCACTATCCGATCTATGTCTATCAGCGGCCTGGAGCGGAGAAACCTGTATTTGGAGCACATCCCAATGTGCGGATTTTTGAGGCGCCGCTCCTGCATATCTCCGCAACATATATCCGGCAGGCACGGAAGGAAGGAAAATCTGTCCGATACCTCGTACCAGATCCGGTTTTTGAATACCTGGACGGGAGCGATATGTATAAAAAATAAGCAAGCTATTTTGTCATCCGGCTGTTGTTTTAAGGTCTTCACCTCATACAATAATACCGAAATTTGATAGTTTGATGAGTGTTGAAATCAAGCGTATTATGGGAAAGAATATACTCCTGGCCATTGGCCTTTCTTTTTTATGCAGCCCCTTAGTGGCACAGCCGGATCTGGCGCTGGGCCAATGGAATTCCTACCTCCCCTACCGGGCATCTAAATACATTACCCAAAGTCCGAATAAGATTTATTTTGCCACCGACTGGTCTGTACTGGTGCGGAATAAAGAAGATGGATATACCGAGCGTTTTTCGAAAGTCAACGGCTTGAGCGAAGCAGGCATCAGCCTGATTAAATACCATGAAGCAGAAAATACGCTGATTGTAATATATACCGACAGCTCTATTGACCTGGTTCGCGAAGACGGTATTATCACCCTGTTTGATATTCCCAATTTTCAGGGACCAATCAATGACAAAGTCATTTTTGATATTTTCATTGGTGCAGATGGCGGGGTATATCTGGCAGCCAATTACGGAATTTCAAAAATTAATTTAGCGGGACCGGAGTTTGAGTTTACCACCTTTACCGGTGTGAATGTCAATTCGATCTGCACCTTTGGCGATTATCTTTATGCCGCTACAGATGAGGGGGTTTATCGAATTGAGCTCAGCAATACCTTTCCGGAAGATTTTGCCGGCTGGGACTACCTGGGCACCGACTTTAACTTACCTGGTGACTATTATGCCGGGCCGATGATCCCTTATGCTGACAATTTATACCTTTCGGTGGATGATAGCCTCCTGGTTTTTGACGGAACACAGGCAGCATATGTGTATCACGAAGAAAACATGAGCCTGGATTATTTATCAGCCGAACATGAGCACCTGATTGCAGGCTTTTACTGTGAAGGCTGCCAGGGAAAGACCTTGTATTTTAATCCGGATAACTCCTTCGAGCAAGCACCCGGAAACTGCATTGATCGGCCACTCTATGCACTGGAAGATCAATCGGGAAACGTCTGGTTTTCGGATTTATTCCAGCAGATTCGGGTACATAAAGATGGGGCGAGTTCCTGTGAGCGATTTAACGCCAACAGCCCTTACTCGCATCGGATTCAGGAAATTCATGTTGCCGGAAATGACGTTTGGGTAGCCTCAGGCGGGGTAAGAACAAATTTCACCTACCTCTATCAACCCGATGGGGTTTTCTGGTACATCAATGGCGTTTGGGGAGAATACAACCTGTACAACAATCCGGAATTTTCAGAACTATATGATTTTTACACGGTTACTTCAAACCCGGAAACAGGCGTAATCTATGCCGGATCTTTTTATGACGGACTGGTTGAAATAAACCGGGAGGCCGGAACAATCAACGTATTCAATGACAGTAATTCCAGCCTCAACAACCCGACCGGTGATCAGAACAGAACCCGGGTTAGCGGACTGGCTTATGATGCTGATAATAACCTGTGGATTAGCAACCATGCTGCCGAACGGCCGATATCTGTTTATACTGCCGATGGCGAATGGATGAGTTTTGATCCGCCCGGATGTAGTGCAAATTCGCTGACTCAGATTGCCATCGATGAAAACGGCTACAAATGGTTTATGATCTCTGCGGATGATGCCGGCTTACTCATTTTCGATGAAGGCGATCTGAGCGATCCGACAGACGATCGATGCCGGGTTTTGACAACCAATAACAGCAACCTGCCTACCAACCGCGTAAAATGCCTCGCATTGGATTTGGAAGGCGATATGTGGATTGGCACCGAACAAGGCACCATTGTTTTTGAATGTGGTAGCAGTGTATTTGAGGAATCCTGCCAGGGTTCACTACGTATCGTAGAGCAGGATGATTTTGGTGCCTACCTCCTGGAAACAGAAAACGTGCGGACGATAGCGGTAGATGGTGCCAACCGAAAATGGTTTGGCACTGAAAATGGCATTTTTGTACAATCGCCAAACGGCGAACAACAAGTTGCTTTTTTTGATGAGGACAATTCGCCCCTTTTTGATAACATCATCTCTGACATTGCCATCAATAATGAAACAGGAGAAGTATTTATTGGCACTGATAAGGGTCTGATATCGCTGCGGGGAGAAGCAACAGGCGGTCTGCCGGTTAACAGTTCAAATATTACCGTTTTTCCAAATCCGGTTCGCCCGGATTATGAGGGACCGATTGCCATTAACGGTTTGGCGCGTGATGCGAATGTAAAGATCACAGACATCCATGGCACACTGATGTATGAGACCACTGCTTTGGGCGGTCAGGTTGTTTGGAATGGTCGGGATTATACAGGGCGAAAAGCGAGTTCGGGTGTTTACCTGGTCTTTTCTACCAGTACCCAAACATTGGAGAATCCGGATGCTGTTGTCGCTAAAATTGTGTTGATTAATTAATCTTCCTCGTGAAGCGATGTTTTCAGGATATGCTCATAATAGGCTTCGTATTGGGGCAGGATATTCTTGATATCGTATAGGCGGGCATTTTCCAATGCATTCTTTCGGAAGTTGCCCAACATCTCCTCATCCTGTAGGAGTTTGATCGTATTATTTGCCATATCATCCACATCGCCCACCGGACTCAGGAAGCCTGTAACACCATGAATATTCACTTCCGGAATACCACCCACATTTGAGGATATTACAGGTACTTCGCAGGCCATTGCCTCCAGTGCAGCGAGGCCAAAGCTTTCACTGGCAGAAGGCATTAAAAAGACATCTGCAACATCCAGCAGTTCTTCTACTGCATCCTGTTTTCCCAGAAAGGAAACATGGGCGTGAATATCTAATTCCCTGCAAAGAGCTTCCAGATGATTACGCTCCGGACCATCCCCTACCAAAAGGAGTTTAGCCGGCATAACCTCCAGCACCCGTTTAAAAACCCGAATCACATCATCAACCCGTTTTACCTTTCTGAAGTTGGATGTGTGAATCAGAATTCGTTCGCCATTTGGAGCGATGGCTTTCTTAAAATGATCTTTGTTGCGTTTTTTAAAGCGGTCAAAATCAATGAAATTGTAGATCACCTCTATCTCCTTTTTGATATCAAAATATTCGTAAGTCTGGTCACGCAGGCTTTTAGACACAGCTGTTACACCATCCGACTTATTAATGGAAAATGCCACAACCGGAGCAAAAGTCTGATTACTCCCAACGAGCGTAATATCCGTTCCATGTAAGGTGGTAATAGTAGGAACATATCGGCCTTCTGTCAGCAAAATTTTCTTGGCCATATAAGCAACAGCGGCATGAGGAATGGCGTAATGTACGTGGAGTAAATCCAGGTTCTCATATTTTACCACATCCACGAGTTTGCTGGCAAGGGCTGTATCGTAAGGTGTGAATTCAAATAACGGGTAATCATCAGAAGACACTTCATGATAGAATACATTCTCCTGAAAGCTGGTAAGCCGAGCCGGCTGCCGGTACGTAATGAAATGCACCTGATGCCCGCGTTTAGCAAGGCCCAAACCCAATTCTGTAGCTAAAACGCCCGACCCGCCATAGGTCGGATAACAAACAATACCGATCTTCATAGTTCTAATGTTGAGCATAGAAATGACAGATCCGATATTGGACATGTCCTGCTGTTACATCAAACTACATCTGAGCCGGGAAATGGTTTAATTCGGAGACGAAATTCACCAAATAAAAAAGGCCTGCCCAAAAGAAGTGGAGCAGGCCTTTTGTCAGATGTATTTTAGTCCTATGGCCGGGAAGCCGCAAGGACCAATTTTTCTATATGTCGTTTACCGGCGCTGCTTAGCCGGACAAAGTACATCCCGTCTGGATATCCGCTTAGATCGATTCGGGTACTAAGTTGGTTTGTTGCGGGCTCCTGCGTAAACAGAATTCGCTGACCAACCATATTATATACTTCGATATCGATTGGCTCGGAAGTATTGATACTTGCCTGTAGCAGCACTTCACCCATCGTCGGATTTGGTGCCAGGGTAATATGCTGCACCAGTTCTAATTCTTCTGCACCAACAAGCGCACCCAGTGTGAAACTCTTCACATCGGTACAACCGTTTACATCCATCACGGTAACAGTGTACACACCTGCGGCCAGACCAACTGCAGTGGCTGTAGTTTGGCCATTATCCCATTCATAAGAATAAGGACCAACACCTAAGCCTGGTGCAGCATTAATAGACCCGTCGGATGCGCCTAAGCTACTGGCGTCAGTAAGCGTACCACTGATCAGGAGCGTACTTGGACAGCCGGAAATATTCACGTTGTCAATATCCACCCAGTAATCCCCCTGCGCCCAGTCGGTTTGCCAACGCACATTGATCGCCATGTCTTCATAAGCCGACAAATCAATATAGACCGTGGCAAACTCGGTGGATGGCACATGATTACTTTGGTCAATTATATAAACCGTTTCAAAGGTATCTCCACAATCCGTTGAGATTTGAATTTCCATCATATCACCATTGAGAATTGTTGCGATGGTACCATCAAAATAATTCACATAACGGTAATCAAAAAACAGCGAATCACTTGGGCCTAGTGGGCCATAACGCGAGGTCGTAACCTGGAAAGCCTGATCTGACGACCAATTATTATCTGAAAGAATCCAGGTAGGATTATTATGCGCACCCGGGGCAAACACCGGGTTAAGCTCATCCGAAGTCCATCCGGTCGGGAAAGTACCGCTTTCAAAATCTTCCACCAGTGGTAGCGGGAAGGCTGTAATCAACTCATAACTCAAGGTATCATTTGAGGTATTATTATCCCCATCTAATTCTGTCCATATCTGGATAAGATAATACCCGGGCACCGAGAAGTCGTATTGGAGGTCAAAGCTCACGATCTCCACACTATCGTTTGAAACAACGCCTGTAAACAAACCATCTGCCGGATAATCAACAGGTTGTTCTACGCCATTTATAGCATAGAAATAAGGCACGAGCGATTGCGGATTCTGACCGTAGTTCTGCATCAAAAAGGAAATAGACTCTACCCCCAGATTACAGGAAACCGGTTCCGGTGTCAGTAACTGCGCTGCACCTACATCCACCAAAAACAGGGTTTTAAAGGTAATCGGGCCAAGTGTTTTAGCCAATTCACCCCCATCACAAGCATAGCGCAGATACACATCATAATAGGTATTTTCCAACAAGCCGGTCAGGGTGGCAGAGGTAATATCAGAGCCTAAGATGACAAAGCCTGTTCCAAGCGTAAAGCCCAGCGGGCCATACTCAATCGTGTAATTGCCCGGGGCGGCCGCAGCCTGCCATCCAATAGATGCATTGGTCGCATTTACATCCAACATCTGCAGACCTAAAGGACCAGAACAGGTCGGACAGGCAATAAACTCGTACACATCACCAACCGTCGGGAAAGGGCCATCTGAGAAAATGATATTACCATCCGGATCGACCACGTTGTAGGTTACCTCGTTCTCATAATTTCCGGGAGTATAGGAAATTGTAACAGGTAAATTCGCGTAAGCGGTAAATTCAAAGGAAGCAGAAAATCCGGAGAAGAATGTATAAGTAGTAGTTACTCCACTAATCGTTACATACAAGGTGGCGTTATTCCAGCCATCTCCAAAGGAGTCGAATAATTCAAGTGTATAGACACAAGGATCACCAAGTGTTTCCGGTAAGGTAATCACGGAAATCGGGCCAACCTGAGTACTTGATCCATTAGCTGCATCGCAATTAGTTGTGATATAGAAATCATACGAAACACATGGATTTAGACCGGTGATAAGGGCATCGGCTGTAGTTGATGAAAAAGTCAGACCAAACCCAACAGGGAAACCACTTGGACCGTACTCAACGGTGTAATCAACTGCAGAACCAACCGGGTTCCAGCTTAACTCAATCGTATTAATACCAATATTCTCCACTACAATGGAGGATGGATTCACTGCCGGGCAATCCGGGCAGATGGCAAGCTCGTTATAGACCTCCCCAACTTGCGGAAAGGGGCCGTCAGCAAGGATCAGCTGGTTATCAGAATTATTAATATTATAGGTGACCTCGTTCTCGTAAGCACCAGAAGTATAATCAATAATCAAGGGCAAACCATCCAACACTTCAAAAGTATAGATCTCGTAAGATCCATCATCGTTTACATTATCCAGGGTAAAGGTTGAAAGCACCCCGTTGATGTCCATTGTCAGCAAAGCGCCGTTCCATCCATCACCGAAAGAGTCAAACAGTTCTACTGTGTAAGTACAGGTGTTTGGCGGATTGAGAAAAGGCGTACAAAACGTAATCGGACCAATAACTGAACTCGTATTATTCCCATCACAAATGGCAGTTACATAAACATCATAACATGTATTTTCTTCTAACCCGCTTAACTGGATCTCCGTACTGTTGACCGTTACCGCGGTTCCCATTCCATACACAAAACCTGTCGGCCCAAATTCTACTTCATAGGTATCAGTTGAATCAGATGGTGCCCAGCTTACGGTGGCAAAGGATGGCAGGATACCACTTACTTCAACGTTTGATGGAGGCGGACAGCTAAAACTGCCACTACAGGAAACATTATCCCCCGGATGCGGTGCATTACTTGATAAGGAAATGAGTGCTTCCCAACCAGAGTCATCTACCACTGCCGAAGCACGGAAAACGACTGTCAGGCAACCGTTTGGATTGGTCGATGAAAAACTTGTGGTGGGCATACCTGCCAAATCTGTGACCCCATTTTCTGCTCCGGCACCATAATTTTCAGATCCACCATCACCAGCGCCATCTGCATTATTGAATAATTGCAGATTCGCATTATTTGGATTTACCAATATGCTATGGGGATAAATATCAGCAGCTGTATTATCGGCATCCAGAATAACAACCCAATCAAAGGCCGCAAAGACCCCAAAGGACGTAAAATCAAGCGTAACTGCGCTTCCGTCAACACCACAAAGGGTAGTTGTTGTCACGCAATCGCAATTCAGATAATTCCCGGGGGCTCCCTCCACGTCATCATTTCCGCCAATTCCTCCGAAGTCAACGAAAACCCCACCTTCTCCTACTGCAAAGCACTCAACGGTACCTTCACCAGGGGTTACTTGTGAAAACAGGCTCAACGGCAAGGCCAGCACTACAAACAGTAGTACAGATTTGATCCGGTTTGTAATGGAAAGCTGTGTAGCATTTAAACTCATAATGAGAATTTTTTTCTTTCTTTCTGTTCTGTAAATCAAGAGAAGGTCAACAATTATTGGCCGGAATTTTACCCGTCAGCCACATGCGCTTGACCCCTATGTAAAGAAGTTTAAAAATAGTCAAAAATCCGGGAAAAGGCCGGAATTAGGCAAAACGGTAAATTGCGCCGCCTATATTTGGTCTTTTTAATTACAAAACCTAAACTTTTTCAATTGGCTGCTGTTAATCGGGAAGCGTAAAAACAAGCTGCGCATGCTCAATTTTCATGTATCAGTTGAACAATTTCGCGTTTGACTTTGGCAATATACACCATATCGGACCTCGAAAAGTTATCCGGAATCAAGGCACACACCATTCGGATCTGGGAGCAGCGTTACGGGATCATTAACCCGAAACGTACGGAAACGAATATCCGTTATTATCAGGATGATGACCTGAAGCTCCTGTTGAATATTGCTTTACTGAATCGGAACGGCCTTCGTATTTCGAAAATAGCCAAAATGACTCAGCAGGAACTTGCTGAAAAAGTAGCCTCTGTCTCTGAAATCAACTTTGAATATGGCACCCAACTGGATGCACTGACCCTTTCGATGATCGAAATGGACGAATGGAAATTTGACCGCATCATTTCCACCAACATTCATCAAATTGGTTTCGAACGTACCATGCTCGAGGTTATCCACCCTTTTCTGGATAAACTCAGTGTACTTTGGCTTACCGGCTCGATTAACCCCGTTCAGGAAAATTTTATCGGGAATCTGGTCCGTCAGAAACTAATTGTCGCCATTGATAAAGTACCCATGCCCAATGGGCCGGAAGCTAAAAAATTCATCTTATATTTGCCTGAAGGAGAAAAACAGGAACTCAGCCTCTTGTTTATGCACTTCCTGCTGAAGTCGAGAGGACATCAGGTATTATACATCGGACAAGATATTTCGATCTCTGATTTGGCAGATGTCCAAAAAATTCACAATCCTGATTTCATCTTCACGATGATTTCTGAAACCTTTTCCAAAGAACCAATCCACAACTACATTCAAAGCCTTTCAGAACAATTCCCGACTACTCAAATATTATTGACTGGTTATCAGATTATTTCCCAAGGGGTCGTTTCTGAAAAAAACATTCGGGTTATGCCGAGCCTCGACGAAACCATTGAGTTTATGGAGGCTCTCAAATAATGAGTCCGCACCGAACAAAACCAACTTCCAAAACATTTCATTTTATTGCTTCATTTAAATCATCATTCTTAATGAAAATCTCAATCAAAGCACTTTTGCCGATTATGGCCATCTTTTTTCTTGCAGCTTGTAGCAGCACTCCGGAGGGAGAGCAGGTAGAAGCCAACGAAGCTTCTGAAGTAGCTACCGGAACAGCCGGTATGACTTACCTCGTGAATACAGCAGATAGCAAAGTAAACTGGTTAGCATCAAAAGTAACTGCTCAACATCCTGGTACCATCAAATTAACCGAAGGAAAATTTGTGGTAAATAATGGAGTCGTCACGTCTGGTAAATTTACCATCGACATGAACACTATTACTGTTAATGACCCAAATATGGATGCTGAAAATACCGGCAAACTTACCGGTCACCTGAAATCCGATGATTTCTTTGACGTCGCCAATTACCCAACCGGTACCTTCGAAGTTGTTTCCTGCGTACCTGCTCAAGGCGAAGTTGATGTAACACACCGTTTAACCGGCAACCTGACACTTAAAGGAATTACTAAATCAATCACTATTCCTGCCAACATAGTTATCTCTGAGACTATGGTACAAGCTGTTTCACCACAGTTTACAATCAATCGCCAGGAATGGAATATGACCTACCCGGGTGCACCCGACAACCTGATCAACGATCAAATCGGTCTGCGTCTGGAAGTCTATGCCGCTCCGGCCCCTATGTAAGTAGAAAAAAAAGTTTGACTGCAAAATCCCGGGCTCCTTTTAAAGGGGTTCGGGATTTTTTATTAGTTTAGGTTCCAAACCCAGCCAAGCATAAATGGATTTCAGGCGACTTTTCGATATTCCGGCCTATCAATTGACTAAGTATCCCCAAAAGGTTGCCTTGGCTGATCTGGTTGATCATCACTGGAAGACCTATTCCACTCAAGATTGTATTAACGAAATAAACAGTTACAGTGCTGGATTACTCGATCTCGGTGTAAAAAAAGGCGACCGAATCGCGCTCCTGGCAAATAACGGCAGCGCGATCTGGATGCACCTCGACCTGGCGATCCAACAGATTGGAGCCGTTTCTGTACCAATTCACGGCACCGCCCTACCGGAAACCATACAGTATATTCTACGCCATGCAGAGGCCCGAATTTGCCTGACCTACGATATGCAGGCCTTTCGGCAAATTGAAGGGTTTAAATCCCAACTTCCCGACTTAAAGGCTATATATACTTTTTTTAAAACAGACGATCACCCTTCCTGTGCGGATTGGAAAACCACTCCGAATGAAGACCATCTGGCTACCTTCCAAACCTTCAAGGCAGTTATTCACGAAGACGATTTATCGACCATTATCTATACGTCCGGTACCACCGGCCAACCCAAAGGGGTGATGCTCTCACACAAAAACCTGGTGAGCAACATCAAGTCTATCATTCCCCTTATTCCTGTAAATTGTGATAGCATCACTTTTAGCATGCTGCCACTGAGTCACATTTTTGAACGGATGGTCACCCTGACCTATCTGGTGGTGGGAGCCTCCCTGTACTTCTCCAGCAAACTGGAAGACGTGCAGGAGGAGATTAAACAAGTACGGCCACATTATTTTACCGCGGTGCCACGCCTGCTGGAAAAAATGTACGAGGAAGTACTCTCCTTTGGCTTATCAAAGGGTAAAAAGAGCAAACGTATTCTTCGCTGGGCACTCAAGCTGGGCGAAAATTACGAAGAACAAAAAATGCGTAAGCTGTCGTTTTGGATCCGCATGAAAGTAGCCAGTGTACTCGTTTTTCGCCCCTGGCGAAAAGCATTGGGAAACCGGGTACAGGGTATTGTGGTAGGCGCCGCCCCTTTGCAGGAAAAATTGGCCCGCTTATTCTCCGCTGCCGGTCTTGATATCCGGGAAGGTTATGGACTAACCGAAACATCTCCCGTCGTTTCTTTCAACCGATTTGAACCTGGGATGTTTCACTTTGGATCTGTGGGTTTGCCTATTCCGGGAGTTGAGTTAAAATTCGCGGAAGCGCCCCCCGGACAAGATGGCGAAATACTCGTACGTGGACCCAATGTGATGCTCGGATACTATAAAGATGAAGCAGCTACTAAGGAAGTAATCAATAGCGACGGCTGGTTTCACACAGGAGATACCGGAAAAATTATTCAGGGACGTTTTCTTAAGATTACCGGACGAAAACGAGATCTGTTTAAAACTTCCTCCGGGAAGTTTGTTTCGCCTCAGCTACTTGAAACCAGGCTAAAAAGCTCGGCCTATGTCGAAGAATGTATGATCATAGGCTACGGCCGACCTTATGTCACAGCCCTGATCATCCCCAGTATGTCGGTACTAAAAAACTGGTGCCTTGAAAATAATGTACACTGGACTGCCCCAGCCTACATGATTATAAATCCAAAAGTGGAAAAGCGGATCGCCGAAATCGTGGAAGAAGTAAATGACGGATTGGAATCACATGAAAAGATTCGTAAATTTCACTTGTTAGAAGAACCCTGGACCATTGCCAGCGGAAAAGTAACCCCGACACTAAAACCCATCCGAAAAGAAATCGAATCCCAATACGCTGAAGAAATCAAAACCCTTTACAAATAACAGCCAGTAAAAAATCACTCTATGGAAATTAGTCGCTTATTTGATTTCATCTATTACCAGCAGGAAAAGCTGCCTTTGGAAAAAGCCTTTGGAGACAAACGGAATGGCAATTGGGTTTATTTAAGTACAGAAGAGATTATCACAAAAGTTAATAAGGTAAGCCGCGGACTGCTCGCATTAGGTGTTTTGCCCGGCGATAAAATTTCCATCATTACCTATAAAAACCGGCCGGAATGGGTAATTATGGACCTTGGTATGCAGCAGATTGGTGCCATCAATGTGCCTGTATATCCCACAATTAGCTCTGGCGAATACGAATATATCTTTAACGATGCCTCTGTTAAACTGGCATTTTGCGGAAGCGGAGATTTGGTGCAAAAGGTGAAAAATGCACAAAAAAATGTACCCTCTCTGCAGCAGATTTACGCCTTTGATGCAAACCCGGAGGTGCCCTTCTGGGAAAGTATCTTCAGTGATGCAGGCGCAGATGAAGTCGAAAAGCGCAAAGCAAATGTCAAGGCGGATGAACTGGCGACCATTATTTACACTTCCGGTACAACCGGCAATCCCAAAGGCGTTATGCTCTCCCACACCAATGTAGTGAGCAACATCATGGATGTACAGGAAGTCATGCCGTTGGATCCAGGTGAAAAAGTGCTAAGCTTTCTGCCTCTATGCCATATTTTTGAGCGCGCCGCTTCTTATGCCTACATGTACAATAGCTTTTCGGTGACCTTTACAGGAACAGACAACCTCGGTGGCCCTGACGGAGATTTAATGGCGATTAAACCGCACTTTTTTACGACCGTTCCCCGATTACTCGAAAAGGTGTATGAAAAAATTTACAACAAAGGACTCAACCTGACCGGCATAAAAAAAGGCCTGTTCTTTTGGGCACTCAAGCTCACCGACGATTACGAATTTGATAAGACCTATAGTGGCCTGGCAAAAATAAAGATGGCTATTGCCGATAAACTCATCTTCAGCAAATGGCGGGAAGCACTAGGCGGAAACATCAAAGGTATCCTGACCGGCGCTGCTCCCTGTCCGCTGAAAATGGCTAAAATTTTCTCGGCTGCCGGGATCCCGATTCGCGAAGGATATGGTCTGACTGAAACATCTCCCGGACTTTGCGTTGGCCGATACACGCCCAATGGTGCGCTACTCGGCGCCGTTGGTCCGACACTTAGTAGTGTAGAAATCAAAATCGACAACAACGGAGAATACCGGGAAGGGGAAGGCGAGATCCTCGCCTCTGGTCCAAATATCATGATGGGGTACTACAACAAACCCGAAGAGACAGCAGAAATGATCTTTGAAGAAGGTGGAAAGCGCTGGCTGCGCACCGGAGATGTTGGAAAGCTTGTCAAAAATGCAACTGGTAGAGAATTTCTCCAGATCACCGACCGGAAAAAGGAGTTACTAAAAACTTCCGGCGGAAAATACGTCGCACCGGCCGTCGTTGAAAACAAGCTCAAAGAAGATTTCCTGATCGAACAATTGATGGTGGTTGGCGAATCCAAGAAATTTGTTTCGGCATTGATCATTCCGGCAGAAGAAGCACTTCGAGACTGGTGTCAGCATCACGATATAACTTGGACTACCCGTGCCGAAATCATCCGGCACCCACAAGTCCTGGATAAATTTCAGCGGATAATCAATACATACAATCCGCAGTTCAGCCACATTGAACAGATCAAAAAATTTGTATTGCTCGATGCCGATTGGGAGCCCATGAAAGCAGACGGCAGCGATGCCGAGCTCACACCAACCATGAAACTCAAGCGACGTGTCATTGCGAAAAAACACAGCGATGCCATCGATTCGATTTATGCGGATTAAAATTTACCGATCATTAAAACGATTCAAATACATTCCGAAAAAAAAGACCTGTCCCTGCGATGGGTCTTTTTTGGCCTGATAAGCCTGACATTTCTCTTCCTCAAATTCAGCTACCACGAACTGTGGAAAGATGAGTGGCAGGCCTGGTTGATCACCCGTGATTTGCCTTTCGGCGAATTATTAGGTCAGCTCTATTATGAGGGACACCCCGCGCTCTGGTATTTTTATCTAAAACCCTGGACTTGGCTCCCGGGTACAGATGTATTTATTTTTCAGCTTGCCCACAGCATCCCTGTTGTTGCTGTATTTTACCTGCTGATTTGCCGCTTCCCACTGGCATTATGGCTGAGCCTGTTGCTGCCGCTAGGATACATTGTCTTCTTTGAATATGGCTTGGTAAACCGGGGTTATGTGCTTGTGATGCTGCTGGCTTTTTTGAGCAGCCTCGAACTAAGCCGGAAAAAACCCAGACCATTGCTCCTTGGAGCACTGATCTTATTATTATGTCAAACGGAGGTCTATGGCCTCTTTATGGCCGGCGCGTTCGGATTATATTATCTCCGCAAATCAGGTTGGCAAAACGCCTGGAAACAACAAGCGTTTAAGGCTACAGTGGCCGGAGGCCTGCTGGGAGGTCTGCTTTTCATCACGACTGTTTACCCCAAAAGTAATGCTGATATTGCGGCCAATGCCTATCCGGACCAGCCTTTTGCTGCTGCCCACCTGGCAAGTGTTTTTCAGGGCACTCATGTAAACACCTATTGGTTGGGAGCTGTACCCGATACGAATGCATTTGGTACAAGTGGACTGGGTATTGTACTCAGTTTTCTGGTCCTGTTTTCGTTGATGTATTTATATCGAAAAAACCAGGCGGTCCTTTTGGCCTTTTTATTTTTCCAACTGGCCTTTTTTCTGTTTTCGCTGCTGGTATATCCGGGCGGCGTGCGACACTGGGGCTGCGCCATGGTTTTCTGGATTGCCTTGCTGCCCTTATTGGCCAAAGACCAACAAAAACTTCCCATACCGGAGTTGTTGATTCTGCTTAGCGTTCTGGGATTTCAGCTTTATTATAATGCCCTCGGATTGGTGAAGGAAATCAAATACCCATTTACCAATGCAAAGGCGGCAGCCTTGTTTATTGAGGAAAACACCAATGATGCCGTTCCGGTGTTAGCGATGAATAAATTTTTGTGTACTCCAATAGTTGGTTATCTGGAGCGGCCAGTGTACGCCCTTCCGGAAGGTACGCCCTTTTCCTTTTTTCGCTGGGCCGAAAAAATTTATGTCCCCAGCGCACAGGAATTAGATCTGTTTGGGCAGTATTACAAGGAATATAAACAACAGGAGCAAATGGTTGTAATCAGTGGAGAAGCGATCGACATCAACCGGTACACCAACCTGCGTTTGTGGAAAACCTTTGAATCCTACAGCATCAAAAACGAAAGTTTTTACCTCTACCTGTTGGGTAGCGGCACCGTGCAGCGCTAGATTCTTGCTTAGGCGCTTAACATAACCGGCATAACAAGCATCAGAATTTCTTCGCCTTCTGTTTCATCAACAGGAAGCAGGATTCCGGCTTTGGTTGGGCTTGCAAGCTGCATTTTCACCTCATCCGATTCCAGTACGGTCAACATTTCGATCAGGAACTTCGCATTAAAGCCGATCTTCAGCGAGGACCCGTCATAGGTACAGGCGAGTTGCTCTGTTGCCTCATTGGAGAAATCCATATCCTGAGCCATGATGGTCAGGCTGTCTTCTGTGATGCTCAGGATAACCTGATTAGTCGTTTTATTCGCATAAATAGCGATTCGCTTCAGCGAATTTTGAAAATCAGGGCGGGAAACCGTGAGTAAATTCGGATTATCAACCGGAATAACGGCGTTATAATCCGGATAGCGCGCATCAATAAGTCGGCAAACCAACTGCGTTTTTCCGAAATTGAAAAACGCGTTGGCTTTATTGAAGGCCAGCTTGATCGACTGATCAGATGGCAAAGCGCCTTTTAATAAATTCAGTGCTTTTTTCGGGACGATAAACGAGGTATTTACCTCGCCGCCACCTTCATTACTAAAAGAATAGCGTACCAATTTGTGAGCATCTGTAGCCACAAACGTAATCTTATTAAAATCGACCTGAAAGTAAACGCCTGTCATAGCCTGGCGCAACTCATCACCACTGGTGGCAAACAAAGTCTTACTGATCCCATCAATTAGTACCTGGCCAGGTACCGTTACCTCATCAACAGAATCTGCTACAGGTACCTGTGGGAAATCGCTCCCATTTTCTCCAGCCAGCCGGTACTTACCATAAGAGGACGTAATCTCGATTCCAAAATTCTCCGGATCGATCGTAAAGGTGATCGGCTGAGAGGGTAAGGCTTTGAGCGTATCTAATAAAATGCGTGCAGGCACAGCCACCATCCCGTCTGAATCTGCCTTTACTTCCATTTCGGTTGTAATAGTCGTTTCCAGGTCTGTTGCTGATATCGTGAGCTTTTCGCCTTTGATAGAGAACAGAAAATCTTCCAAAATAGGCACTACCGGATTTGAATTGATAGCCCCACCTGCCAATTGCAGGTGCTTGAGTAGATCGGATGATGAAACGCTGAATTTCATATGGTCGTTGCTTTTATAATATTAGACTCGATAATCGGAGAGTCATGGCCCATTGGTTCAAATGAAGCCAACACACAAAAATAAACCTTCCCGACTATTATCCCAGCTTTTCCGGAACTCAGTTTTTATTTCTTTCCTGTAACGTAGCCCATTCTGGCCATTCTAAACAGCATATATAACCGCATTCCTTCCCTGCCTCGGTAAGTTCTTGATTTGCAGTTAATTAAAAATTCAAAATTAAGCCATCAAAACTATTGACTTAACTACCTTTGCGATCCAATAATGACTACATGCTTGATCGCAGTAAACAACCACTCATACATCAGATAGAAAACCTACAGCTTCCGGAAGCTCGTCGGCACCGCCTGGACAATGGCATATTGGTGTTGGAAAATCGACTGGGAACACAAGAAATTCTGAAACTGGAGATCATTTTTCGGGCAGGCAGACCTTTCGAAAAAGAACAATTAATCGGCCGGGCCACAGCCAGTATGCTTCGGGAAGGCACCCTCAGCCGAACAGCATCTGAAATCGCCGAAACCTTTGATTTTTATGGAGGCACCTTTACCATACCGGCCAATCTGGATGTAACAAATATTACCTTATACTGCCTGACACGTCATTTTGAAAAATTGCTCCCAATCATAAGTGATCTGGTTACTCAACCGGCTTTCCCCGAACACGAACTAAATGCGTTTATTGATCGAAGTGTGCGGCGATTGAAAGTTGATTTAAGCCGCAACGATATCATTGCCTACCGGGCTATCACCGAGAATATTTTTGGGAGTGATCATCCGTATGGCTACAATTCCACTCCCAAGACCTACCAGGGCCTGGAACGCCATCAATTAGAAACCCACTTTCAGGAAACATATACTGCTGCAAATTGCACTATTTTAATAAGCGGAAAAACTACAGACCGAACTATTTCGCTTCTCAACACCTATTTGGGCAGACAACTACCGATGGGGCATCGCGTAAAGGCACAGGTACCCGCTATAAACCGGCCGGCAGAGAAACTTCGGATCGAGCATCCGGATAAAGTGCAAAGTGCCATTCGGATTGGGCGCCAGTTGTTTAATCGCAACCATGCTGACTACCCGGGCATGTACGTGTTAAACACGATTCTGGGAGGCTATTTTGGATCGAGGCTCATGGCCAATATCCGGGAGGAAAAAGGCTATACCTATAATATTTATTCAGCAATAGACCCCATGGTCTTTGATGGCTATTTTTATATCGGTACCGAAGTAGGGAAAGAATTTACAAAAGAGACGATTTCTGAAATTTATTCGGAAATCAGACTCTTGCAGGAAGAAGAAGTGGGGGCGGAGGAAATGGAGATGGTCCGAAATTACCTGATGGGGAATTTGCTGACTATGCTCGACGGGCCCTTCAATGTTGCCGATGTTGTTCGGACCATTGAAACAGATGGTTTGCCGGCTGATTTCTTCCATACCCTAACTCAAACGGTGAGTAAAATCACCCCTGCTGAATTAAAGGATTTAGCACAGAAATACTTAAAAGAATCAGACCTTTGGGAGGTTGTGGTAGGCTAATTTGAGGTAATTTTGCAAATACTTTATTTTTACGCAAAATTTCCTTTGTTTTGTACCGCTGAGAAGCGATCAACATAGTAATAACACGGTATTTTACTGTTTATTCATTCTTCAGCTTCCCACCATGAACGACCCAGTGAAAACGTTTTTTTAGGCACGTGATTATTGCATCAGAAATCTCCCCTCTTAAATTGGAGGAGCAGGATAAACCAGGAGGACGCATTGAATGAAGCTTTTCAATTTTTTTACACAGGAATTAGCTATTGATCTCGGTACTGCAAATACCCTTATCATACAGGACGGCAAGGTCGTAGTGGACGAACCCTCTATCGTTGCCGTTGACAGACGAACCAATGAAATGATTGCCGTGGGTAAAAAGGCCATGCAAATGCATGAAAAAACCCACGAAAATATCAAGACCATTCGCCCGCTGAAGGACGGTGTTATAGCCGATTTCAATGCAGCTGAAAAAATGATAGAAGGACTGATCAATATGATTGGTACCCGTCGCCGTTTTTTCTCCCACATGAAAATGGTTATTTGTATTCCCTCTGGCATTACGGAAGTAGAAAAACGCGCCGTTTTTGACTCTGCAGACCATGTAGATTCCAAAGAAACATACCTTATTCACGAACCAATGGCCGCAGCCCTTGGTATCGGACTGGATGTGGAAGAACCTATCGGAAACATGATCATCGACATCGGAGGAGGTACTACTGAAATTGCAGTAATCGCCTTGTCGGGCATCGTTTGTGACCAGTCTATTCGTACAGCTGGTGATGAATTCACGACCGATATCATGAATTACATGAAACGGCAACATAATATTCTGATTGGAGAACGTACAGCTGAGCAAATTAAAATAAATGTTGGTTCTGCTCTGCCTGAATTGGAAAATCCGCCGGAAGACTACGCCGTTAACGGACGGGATCTGATGACTGGTATTCCAAAACAGATTAAGGTTTCCTATAAAGAAGTAGCGCATTCGCTGGACAAATCAGTGAGCAAGGTGGAAGATGCCATCCTGCGCGCCCTGGAAATGACACCGCCCGAACTCGCATCCGATATTTATAGAACAGGCTTGTATCTCACTGGTGGTGGCGCACTTCTTCGTGGGCTGGACATCCGTATTTCACAGAAGACCAAACTCCCTGTTCATATTGCCGAAGATCCATTACGTGCTGTAGTGCGTGGAACAGGAATTGCCCTTAAGAATACCGAACGCTTAAAAGCGATCCTGATCGACCGGAGAAGTATTTAATGCTCCGCTTGCTCAGGCGACTGACCTAATGACCTGGATATGCGCAATCTCATTCAGCTGTTTATCCGAAATGGCGGGGCCCTTGTCTTTATCGGCCTGGAGATCTTGTGCTTTTTAATGATCATCCAGTTTAATGACGTTCACAATAAAATTTTCTTCAGTTCCCTCAACAATTTTGGAGGCTGGATAGACGCCAAAACGGCTAAAACGCAGGATTACCTGCACCTGCAGCGCATCGTTGACGACCTAACGGCCGAAAATGCCAAGCTTTATGAAAAGCTTGAATTCCAGGAGGAACGCCAGAAACTGGATACTGTTCCTACGTTTTCAACCGCAGATTCCGTTTACCAGTTTATTCCGGCAAGGGTCATTAAAAATTCAATCAACCGACCAAATAATTACCTGCGCCTGGATGTCGGTCGCGCAGACGGCGTCGAACCCAACATGGGTGTCATCAGCCAGTTTGGGGTAGTTGGCATTGTTATTGACGTTTCAGAAAATTATGCACTGGTCATGTCGCTGCTGCATCAACAATCCCGAATTAGCGCAGGACTGTCTGAAAAGGGATACTTTGGTTCCTTGATCTGGCCAGGGGGATCGCCTCAATACACTCAACTCATGGACATTCCTAAGCACGCCAATGTGGCGAAAGGAGACCTGATAGAAACGAGTGGCTATTCGCTTATCTTTCCGCCCCACTTGCCCTTGGGTCGAATCGAATCCTTTTCCAAGGCAGATGGTAGCAGCACTTATGAAATAGAAGTTAAACTATTACTCGACATGGCTAAAGTAAACTACGTTTATGTAGTGAAAATTCCAGATCGGGATGAACAGAAAACTTTGGAATTGCAGATGATTCATGAATAGCATTATTTTCACAACGGCTCTTCGCTTTTTAGGCTTAGTCTTTTTTCAAGGCCTGCTCCTACAACGTTTTCAATTGGGTGGCCCCATTCTTGGACATCTATTTGTGATCATGTTTCCAGTTTTTATCATGTTGCTTCCCCTCCGGACACCCAGACCATTGCTTATCTTTCTGGGATTTCTGATCGGTTTGGCTATTGACTTGTTTTATGATTCGCCAGGCTTACACGCCAGTGCAGGTGCCTTTACCGGTTATTTTCGGAAATTCCCCTTAAAATGGCTCGCACCACGCGGCGGATACAACGTAAATTACAGTCCGACCGTTAGAAGATATGGGTGGAATTGGTTTTTAAAATACTCAGCCCTGATGCTGGGAGCCCATCTGTTTTTCTATTTTTGTGTAGAGGCCTTTACGTTTGCCTTTTATGTGGATATCCTGCTAAACTTTTTGATTAGCTTTCCGGTATCCATGTTATTTATAATCATGTTCCAGCGGATATTCGAACCACTGGATTAAGATAAAGTCTCAAGCAGGTGTCAACAACCTTTAGCAATCGGCAACAAAGTATCCGTCTGCTGTTTATCCTGACAGCTGGCATACTTATCTATCAGGCTTTCAACCTCCAGATACTGAATGAGAGCTATGCCCGTGATGCAGACGCCACCGCCAGCGACAACTACACCGTGTATCCTTCCCGGGGCCTGATCTTCGATCGGAATAAAACCCTCCTGATCAATAACAATCCGGTTTATGATATCCTGGTCACCTTTAAACAGGTTGACCCCAATATGGATAAAGATAAATTCTGCAGCCTGCTTGGAATCACGGAAGCTGATTTCAATAAACGACTCAACAAGGATTGGTCTGACATCAGGTATCGCCGGGATAAACCGTTTATTTTCCTGAGTACCGTTTCTGCCGAAACCTATGCCTCTTTTCAGGAAAGCCTCTATGAATTTCCCGGTTTCTTTGTTCAAACCCGAAATGTGCGGGCCTATCCAAAACCAAATGCAGCCCATGTACTTGGCTTTATCCGGGAAGTAGATCAATCCGAATTAGACAACATGGGAGAATTGTACGCTCCCGGAGATTATATCGGTGCATCCGGCCTGGAAAAAGAATATGAAGCCGAATTACGCGGTAAAAAGGGTGCCCGTTATGTGTTAAAAGATAATCTCGGACGCGTTGTAGGCTCGTATAAGGACGGACAGCTTGATTCAAGCCCCAAATCCGGACTGGATATGACGACCAGTCTGGATATTGAGCTTCAGGCTTACGCCGAATTGCTGATGAATGGAAAAATCGGTGCCGTGGTAGCCATCGAACCCAAAACGGGAGAAGTACTCAGTATGGTCAGTATGCCTACCTACGACCCCAATGAACTCACCATAAATCGAAGTCGGGGAGATGCCGTTCGCAGACTGTCTGCCGACTCCTTAAAACCTTTTTTCAACCGGGCGGTTATGGCAAAATACCCTCCCGGATCCATTTTCAAACCGGTTATCGGATTGGTAGGCCTTCAAAAAGGATATCTCTATCCGAATACCTACCATTTTTGTCCGGGCTTTTATTCCTACAACTCCTTTACCTGGGGTTGCCGCAACCACCCTGCCCCAATCGGAGTTTCCACTGCGGTACAGTTTTCCTGCAACACCTATTTTTTCCAGACTTTTCGGGATATTATAGACAAGGAAGAAAGCTTTTATAAACCCGAAGTCGGGCTTGACACCCTCGTGTCTTATCTCCACCGCTTTGGGCTGGGCCACGAACTAGGAATTGATTTTCCGGGCGAGCAGGAAGGGAATATCCCAACCTCCACCTACTACAACCGACTCTACCCGAAAGATCAGGGTGGCTGGAAATCTCCTACGATCCTGTCTTTGGGGATTGGTCAGGGGGAAATCCAGCTCACAACCCTGCAAATGGCAAATCTGGCTGTTATTGTGGCTAATAAAGGATATTATAGAATTCCGCATCTGATCAAATCATTTAGCGATCCCGAAATTTCGATACCCGAACAGTTTTTGGAAAATAATTATGTAGGTGTTAAACAGCAATTCTTTTCTCCGATCATCGAAGGCATGGTAGCCGTTATCAATGCCGGTACAGGGCGGATTGCCGGTCTGCCGAATATCCAGGTGGCGGGCAAAACAGGTACCGTGCAAAATCCGCAGGGAGAAGATCACTCAACTTTCATTGCCTTTGCGCCTGCTGATGATCCTAAAATAGCGATTGCTGTTTATGTAGAAAATGCAGGCGGTGGCGGACGCTTTGCGGCACCAATTGCCAGCCTGCTGATTGAAAAGTACCTGACAGGCGAAATTTCCGAGGGCCGCAAATGGATCGAAAAACGCATGTTAGAGACTAACCTGACAGGTAAGCCCTAGTTCGCACGATTGCAATTTGTACCATACCAATACGTTATTATTGCCAAAATTTAACTGATGAATCGCATCCTGTTTTTATCTTTTGTCCTGCTTTTCGCGCTTAGCGCCTGCCAACGTGTTGACGATGATGACATCCCGACAGGTACTCCGGAACTGCACTTCCGATTTCAATTTGATGCACAGCAGGAAAGGCTCAACAATCTCGGACAAGTAGCTACCCTGCCAAGCGGACATGCTGCACAAACGCCCATTTTCCAAAAATTGAGCGTGCATGTACTCGACCTTACGCCAAATCAATTTACACCTTACGGCGAAGGATTTCTCGTTTTCAAGGGACCGGAAACAAATGCAGGAGGCGCACAGGCTATTAATTTTGACGAGGCACTGGTTGGAGCTGAAAACGAAGTTTTTTACTCCACCGAACTGGCCAACATACCTCCGGGAACTTACGAATATGCCCGGGTATCCGTATCCTATCAACTCTACGACATAAAATTTAATTTACGCGAAATCCCCATCGTTGGCGAATTGTTGCAGCAATCCGGTCGCGTCGCTTCTTTTGTTGGCTACAATACCTACCTCACCGAGATTCAGCCAAAAGATAAAACGCTCACGGTGATGGACGATAAGCTTCAGGGTTTTTGGGCGCTCGAACTCGACCTCGATCCACCCTATCAGCCATATAACCAGCTATTCTCCGGAGAAGCCCCCGCTGGAGCAACTACTGTTGTTAATCCCTTAGCCTCAACGAGCGGAATCCCGGCAGGCTCCTGTGTGGTAACCGGCAAATTTTCAGAACCCCTGGTTATCACCGGAGATGAAACGAAAGACCTCTTTATCGACTTGTCCTTCTCCATCAACCAAAGTTTTGAATGGATAGACATGGATAGCAACGGACAACTCGATTTCTATTTGGAAAATACAGCACAATCCGATCAGATCGTTGACATGGGGCTTCGGGGCCTGATACCCAGCTGGAAAACAGAATAAATGGAAATGAAAATTAGCGCGATCGTGGCCGCTTCCAAAAACAATGTAATCGGCATCGACAATCAAATTCCCTGGTATTTGCCGGCCGATTTAAAATACTTCAAGGCAACTACACTTAACCACCATGTGATCATGGGCCGAAAATCCTATGATTCGATCGGTCGCCCGCTGCCAAAACGTACAAACATGGTGATCACCCGGGATCTCTTTTTTACAGCTACAGGCGTTCAGGTAGTACACTCCATCGAGGAGGCACTCCACCTGGCCGTCGATCAGGGAGAACAAGAAGCCTTCATTATTGGCGGTGGCGAGATCTACAAACAAAGCATGCCGTACTGGGATCGGGTCTATCTCACCCGGGTCGATATTGAACTGGAAGGCCACGCATACTTTCCCGAACTAGACCCCGCCGACTGGAATTGTATCAGTAGCGAACCACACGAAGCCGATGAGAAAAATGAAGTCGCCTACACCTTTGAAATTTATGATAGAATCGTAAATTAATTTTGAATTCTGAATTTTGAATTTTGAATTAGATACTAACTCACTAACGTTCGAATTCTTAAGTCTTAATTTTGAATTTTGAATTAGACACTAACCCACTAACGTTCGAATTCTTAAGTCTTAATTTTGAATTAGACACTAACTCACAGGACCACAGGACCACAGGACCACAGGATCACAGAACCACAGGACAA
>JAGQWR010000085.1:0-166 GCA_020437105.1 Saprospiraceae bacterium | reverse complement strand
CAGGACCACAGGACAACAGGACCACTCTCGAATTCTTAAGTCTTAATTTTGAATTTTGAATTAGATACTAACCCACTAACTCACTAACTCACAGGATCACAGAACAACAGGACAACAGGACCACAGAACAACAGGATCACAGAACCACAGGACAACAGGACAACAG
>JAGQWR010000084.1 GCA_020437105.1 Saprospiraceae bacterium | reverse complement strand
TCGGCGACCTGACAGGTCCTTTTTTTAATTCGTTGACAAACAGAACATTAAAAGCACAAACCACTAACCGACCTGACAGGTTGGCAACCTGTCAGGTCGGTTGGCCATGTGAAATTTTCTCTCCCTCTCTAAAAACAAAAATCCCGAATCTCGGATTGCTCCAAAATTCGGGATAACTCAGCTTTATAATTTTAGCTGCTTATTGCTTATTGATCGCATAAGTGGCAGACTGCCCATCTGCAATCAATCGCACAAAATACGTTCCGGCCGAAAGGCCATTCAGCGAAAGCGACTCCTGAAACCTTTGGCTTCCAGACAATTCTTTCACCAAAATAGATCTCCCAAGCAGGTCATGTAGCTCTATGCGAACCATAGTTGGTGTTTGGTCGAATTCCATATCCACTTGTAACTCACTACCAACTGGATTAGGAAACAGCATTACCTTAACACCTGCTAATGGCTCTGACACTGCAGATACCTCAGATACGACAATGGTCATGGTATAATTGCCCACATTATAGACACCGTCCTGATTGATCACCTTAAATGTAAAACTATCATAAGGATCACCAAATTCTCCTGGAAGCGGCGTGAAGGTCAGTCCACCCAACTCATCCGGGTTGATCTGCTGATATAAACCAACAGGTACATCCTGGAAATTAAGTGTTCCAACTGTAGGCAAAGACTGGATCTGTACTGCACCCAAAAAATCGCCAGTGCTGCCATCAAAATTAAAATCGGCCTGCCCAAAAGCATATTCCGAATCCTCCTCCATGGTGATCTGACTGTTGGCGGCTTGGGCCCAGGTGCCGATATTTTCAAAGTAGGCGAAATTGCCATAATAGTTGGTACCGGCCAGAATATCCAAATCGCCATCGCCATCCATATCCATCATGTCGGGAAAAGGCAAGTAATAGCCTACCGAAAGACTGAAAGGATTTTGCTGGGAAGTCTCAAATGCAGGTTCAAAGGGCGTTCCCGAATTTTCCTGGTAAACCAGAAATACACCGCCATAATTATAATCGGCATGGAGCAAATCCAAATCGCCATCGTTATCAATATCTCCAAAAGCGGCGACCAGTAAGCCTTCACCCTGCTCCAAGCCAAAAGGACTTGAAATCGGATTTTCAAATGCGGGAGCGGTTGGGGTTCCGGAGTTTTCAAAAAACTTCAGCTCCGAAAAGTAATCGGAAGCGAAGATGTCTAAATCACCATCGCCATCAATATCTGCAAAAACGGGGAAGCTGTAGTAAAACAGCGATTGAAGGCCAAAGGGATTAGCTACGGCTGAGCCGAATGCCGGTGCCTCCGGCGTACCTGTATTTTCATAAAACTGAATACTTGCGGTATAACCAGCACCAGATATCAGGTCAATATCACCATCTCCGTCTAAATCACCCAGAGAAATGGATATATCCGAAAAAGCGGGTAGGAGCCCAAAAGGATTTTCCACCGGTTCCGCAAAAGCGGGATTGGTTGCTGAACCCTCATTTTCAAAATAATAAAAAGTAGCCGGGTAAATGGAATATGGCAAGGCACTGACCAATACATCTAAATCGCCATCATTATCCATATCCGCAGAGGCCATGAAATTGAATAACTCGCCGGCTGGAAGCAGACCATAAGGATTAAGCGTACCCGCAGCAAACTGTTGCGCTTGTACAGGAGTAGCTGCCAAACTCATCGCTACCAGCGCACCTGCCAAAATCGGACGCATTTTTTTAGTGCCAAAAAAGGAAGCTAAAGCCCGATATAATTGTCGAATCTTCCCTAAGAGTTCTTGTTTTTTATCGTAGGCTAATTGATCAAAGGCACCTGTATCCACCAGCTTGTTTAGCTGTTTTAAGCGGAATTTAAACTGCCTGAGTTTTCTGGAGTACATTTTTGTTTGCATCTGATGAATTTTCTGAAAGAATGATAAATAGAAGTGTCCAAAAGTATGAACACTTCTATTTGGAGCGGTTTTAAATTTTCTGGAAGCGGAAAACCCGGCTGCCTTCATCAGTTTGCAAACTAATGGAATAACTGCCCGCTGCCAATCCGCTTACGTTTATTTCCTGTTGGATATGCATGTTTGCATCCAGTGAAATAATATCAACTGTCTGTCCCAGAATATTTCTAATCACCACTTGCAATTGTGCAGGTTGTTTTGTCAAATCTGCTTCCAGCAATAGCATATCACTTACCGGATTCGGCGAAAGCCGGAAAGCCCCTGCCAGCTCGACATTTGTAGTTGCTGAAACTTCCGACACAACCAGGGTCATCGTATAAATTGCAGAACTATAAATCCCCGAGTCGTTTCCTACTTTGAATGTAAAAGCATCATACGGATCGCCAAATTCGCCGGCAGCTGGTGCAAATACCAAATTCGGAATATCAGCAACATCAATTACATCAAAAGCACTTACCGGGTTACCATTCAGGCTTAAATCACCAGCCTGAGTAGTTTCAATAATCCGTATTGATTCAAATATATCGCCATTTGAATTGTCGAAACCAAAGTCTGCTTCTACAAACGGATAAGACCCATCCTCCATCAGAGTGATCACATTATCAGTCGCCGCTGCCTGCCCGGAAGTATTTTCAAAATAAAGAAACGAGATATAATAGTTACTACCTCCCAATAAATCAATATCCCCATCACCATCAAAATCGGCTCCGGTCATAAATCCAAAATAGCCACCCAAATCAAGCCCAAATGGATTTGTCTCCACCTCTTCAAAAGAAGCCCCGGCAGGAGAACCATTATTTTCCTGGAAATATAACCCGGTTGTGTAGGTATTATATTCGTAATCCACATACATGAAATCCAGATCACAATCCGAGTCCAGATCTGCAAAAACAGGAATCATTACAAAATTAGAGCTAGCCAGGCCAAACGCATCCGGCTCCGGTATTGCAAAATCTGGCACCTGTGGTGTGCCGACGTTTTCAAAAAAAAGCGTATTGCCATATCCCTGTCCTACGATAGCATCCAGATCGCCATCACCGTCGATATCCACTAAATTTGGAGTAGCATACCCATAAACAGGTGTTAGTCCAAATGGGTTATCAACGGCCGAAGCAAAAGCGGGAGCATTTGCAGTGCCTGTATTCTCATAAAAGTGCATGCCACCATTATAGTAGTTTCCTACCAGTATGTCCAGGTCACCATCACCATCCAGATCTCCAACGGTAGCTGTTGTGATATCATCCACCGGCACCAGACCAAAAGGATTCAATTGCTCTGCCTGAAATGCCGGAGCTGCGGCAGTACCAGTATTTTCAAAAAAAGCAAAAACAGGTGAATTATAACTCAAAATACCAATAAGGTCGTAGTCTCCGTCTCCATCCATGTCTGCCGCTACCGGAAAATTAACATATCCGGAAGAAGTTAGTCCAAAAGGATTTACCTGTAAAGGCCCAAAACTTTGGGCTTGGGCATGTTGACCAATTCCCATACTAAAAACAAATGCGACTCCTGCAAGTGCTTTCCGCAAATGCCTGCCCGGCACCATTCCCTGTAGTTTTTGATACAGGTTGCGTAGCCGCAACAAAAGGGCCGCTTTTTTGCTTTCCACAAGTGTTTCAAATTGACCGGATTCGTTCAGGCGGGTGAGCGTTTTCGCTAAATACCGCAGTTGACGCAGTTTTCTGGAGTACATTTTTTGTCTCATAATCATTGGTTTTTTTAGGCGTAACTTTCGGAATTTCCTGGCCAACAGGCTTCCATCCCAAAAGCTCAATAAATTAAAAGCGTTTCAATGAAGTTGTTTAAGAATGCCTGCTGATGTTCAGGGAATTGAATGTTCATTCCAGTTGAGGGTTTTTAAACAACTTCAATATATGTAAGTTGACAATCTCCACTTCAGGTACCCGACCTTTTTAACATCACTTTATCAGTTTTCTCCCCGGATCTGATCAAATCTACATACCTCATGTCCATTTTTTTGTCGGTAGCATGTATCTGCGTAATGCTTACGGTACGTACCCGATTCTCCCGGTTCATCACCAAATCGTTGTATGGATCGCCATCCCCTGTAAATCGATGAAAGTTCAGAACTTCTTCCGGCCCGGGAGATGGATACTCCTTCAGGAAGTCGTCCAACCAGATTATCCGATTTTTTTGAGCCTGCTCGTCATACAAGGGGGCTGAAGCCCAGATGTAAGGACGGGTAAAATCAAGCCGCCGTTGGGTCAGGGTCTTTTCATCCCACCGAATTTCCCATAATGTACCAGCTTCAATGATCAAAAAAGTAAAAGGCTCCATACCTTCAAACTGATATTGACGGCAAAATGGAGCTACTCCTGCCAGGTAAAAAAAATCGAGTACCATCAAGCCCCGACTACGCCGATACGGCGGACGGTGTTTATGTTTTTCAAAGGCTCCGTTGAGCAAACAAACCAGTTGTCCTGTTTCCGAGATGGCCACCCAGGTCCCTCCGGCTGTCTGATCTCTGGGAAAAAGGACAGTTTGGCCATTCAGTACTACCCGTTCCAAATGCTCCGGTGAGCGGTGTGGAGCCTCGTCCCGATTAGTAGTAAAAATGTATTCGCCGGAAGGCAATGGTATGAAGGTAACGGTGCACAAAGAGGAAACAGTTTGAGTGTGAGTGGGAGTTTGAGTGTGAGTGGGAGTTTGAGTGTGAGTGTGAGTTTGTCCCGATAGTTATCGGGAGTGGGTCTTTGAGTGGGTTAGTTGTTCATTCAAAATTAAAAATTAAGACTTAAAAATTATTTCAAGGGTAACTTACCATAATCTCATTCAGGCCTTTCCTGTCCAGGTTAGGGACCTCAACGCCCTCTTTAGGGTAACCAACCGGCAGCAGCAGGAATGCTCGTTCATTTTCCGGTCTTTTTAAGATGTCTTGCAGAAAATTCATCGGACTAGGGGTATGTGTTAGCGTAACCAGTCCTGCCTGATGGATCGCAGAAATCAAAAAACCGGCAGCCAAACCGACCGATTCATTTACGTAGTAATTTTTATGCTTTTCACCATTGATCAGGTCATACGGCTTTTTAAAAATCACAATAAGCCAGGGAGCAATTTCGAGAAAAGGTTTGTGCCAATCGGTAGCAAAAGGCTCTAAATCCTGTTTCCAGCTCTCACTCATTCGTCCGTTGTAGTTTTCATATTCCTCTTCTTCAGCTGCAATACGAATCGCTTTTTTTATTTCCGGATCCGAAACCAGGCAGAATGTCCAGGGTTGTTTATGCGCACCAGAAGGCGCAGTTCCCGCTGTTAAAATCAAATGTTCCACCAGCTCCCTGGGCACTGGTTTGTCTGAATATTCCCGCACGCTTCGGCGCTTGTTCATATACTTGTAAAAGTGCTCGGCACGCTCTACCATTTCCTGCTCTTCAAATTGTGGGCCACTATACGGGATGAAGGAAGAACTTTTCATACTTTTAAAGGCTTTGGTCAAAGATAAGAAAAGGCCAAATTCATTGAGGAATGCCTAATTTTTAAGTTTTAATGAAGAACTTCCAAATGAGAGAAATGCGCAATAGACCAAAGCCGAAGGCTATAGACCCACCGGCGAAGCCGAATAGACCAAACCGCCAAAGGCGGAATCGACCTACCGAATGCTGAATTTTGAATGAAGAATTTTGAATGAAGAACTTCCAAATGAGAGAAATGCGCAATAGACCAAAGCCGAAGGCCCTAGACCCACCGGCGAAGCCGAATAGACCAAAAGGGCTAAAAGCCCTAATAGACCCTAGACCGCAAAGCCGAAGGCGAGCTAGACCGTGAAGCCGACAGGCAAACTAGACCGGGCCAAAGGCCCTAGACCATAATTAAATTTTTAACTCCTCTTCATGGTAGATAAAATCATCCAACTCGAAAAGCGCTCCAAGGTGCTCGAACCTGATCACAAAACAAGACAAGACTGGAATCAGCAAATCCTGAACTATGCAAATCAATTTCTGGATCAGATAGATGAGCGTCCGGCATACAATGAAGGCGATGGCCGGGAGGTACTAGACCTGCCCATTACGTCAACAGGGCATCCGATGGCAGAAATTCTGGAAATCATAAAAAAAGGGGTGGACCACGCTGGTATCAATCCGGCCAGCGGCGGACATCTGGGTTATATTCCCGGAGGAGGGGTATATCCCACCGCTTTAGGTGATTACCTGGCCGCAGTGACCAACCGATACGCCGGGATTTTCTTTGCAAACCCCGGCGCAGTGCGGATGGAGAATTTCCTCCTCCGCTGGTTGTGTCAAATGATCGGCTACCCGGAAACGGCTTTGGGGAATCTGGCTTCGGGTGGCTCCATTGCCAATCTAATGGCCATTACGACCGCCCGCGATTGGAAAGAAATCCGATCCCGTGATGTAGAGCGGGCCGTTATTTACCTGACTAAACAGGTGCACCACTGCGTTCATAAAGCAATTCGCATTGCCGGACTGGGAGAATCAATTATTCGATACATCCCCATGGATGCCCTGTTTCAAATGGATGCAGAAACCCTCCGACAACAGGTCATTCAGGATCAGGCAGCGGGACTAAAACCGTTTCTGGTAGTGGCTTCTGCCGGCACCACCGACGTCGGTGCCATTGACCCAATTGATGCGATTGCAGATGTCACTTCTGCTCATGACCTCTGGCTTCATATCGATGCAGCCTATGGTGGCTTTTTTATGTTGCTTGATGGTATGCAGGCCCGCTTTCGCGGAATAGAACGATCAGACAGTCTGGCCATTGACCCTCACAAAGGGCTGTTTCTGTCTTATGGCCTCGGTGCAGTGTTGATTAAGAATGTAAAAGCGCTGGAGCGTACACACTACTATCGGGCAAACTACATGCAGGATGCTGCGGCTGATGATCAGGAAGCAAACCCCGCCGACCTCTCTCCGGAATTAACCAAACACTTTAGAGGGATGCGCATGTGGCTCGCACTGCAATTGTTTGGCACAGATCCCTTTATCGCCTGCCTGGAAGAGAAGCACCTTCTGGCAAAATATTTTTATCAGGAAGTACAAAAACTTGGCTTTGAAACCGGCCCTGAACCCGCACTTTCAGTAGTTATTTACCGCTTTGTTCCCCAACAGGGTGACCCGGATGTTTTCAATCAGCAGATCGTTGACCTTATCAAAAAAGACGGACGACTCTTTGTTTCTTCTACCACGATCAATGATGCCTTTTGGATACGCCTGGCAGTGCTTTCCTTCCGAACCAGGCTCTGGCATATCAAGTTGTACCTGGAGCTATTGAAAGGGATTGTCAAGAACTAAGTCAACACCCTTATCCTACTAGACGGTCAACAAGGGCAACGGCTTTATCCAGTTCCGCCTCCGTATTATAATAATGCGGCGAAAAACGTACAATCCAGGCGGCGTCCTTACGTGCCAGATCAAAACGGGCATACTCCATAAAAGTTACGGAGGCGTTTACCCGGTGGCAACGCAGTTCCGCTATCAGCCAATTGGGGTCCAATTTCTTGGAAAAATCCATGGTTACAATGCCCGATAGTTTAGCTCCCTGATCTAACACCCGCACAGCTGGCAGGATGGACAGTTTTTCGCGGAGACTGGCGGCCAGGGTTACAACCCGTTCCTCAATGGTTTCCAAGCCGATGTCGTTGGCATATTTGCAGGCTTCCCGGGCACCGGCAACGAGGGCATAGGAACGCTCCCAAAGTTCGAAGCGTTTGGCATCTTCCCGAAGTTGATATACATCGTCAGCCGACCAGGAAGCTCCATGCAGGTCAACAAACAGCGGTTCCAACCCCGCATGTAAAGCCCGTTCGGATACATATAAAAAACCCACCCCGCGTGGTCCTCTCAGAAATTTCCGAAAAGTGCCTGTCAGGAAATCGCAGCCTATTTTTGCTACATCCAGGGGCATTTGTCCGACCGATTGACAGGCATCAACCAGATACCAGGCACCCGATTCTTTTATTATGGCACCAGCTGCTTCCACATCCTGTACCAAACCTGAGTTGGTCGGTATATGGGTAATGGCAACGAGTTTTGGCTGAAAGCGTTTTATCTTTTCTTCCAGATCATTCAGATCCATTCCGCCGGAAGGCACAATGCCGCAATACTTAACCTCCACGCCAAATCGGTGATGCAACTCCATAAAAGCTATCTGATTTGACACATAATCGTCCTGGGTGGTCAGGATCACATCCCCTTCCGAAAATGGAATGGAGCTTAATGCCCGGTTATAGGCATCGGTGGCGCTGGTCGCATGAGCCATACCCGAAACGGGAGCATGGAGCAAGCTGGCAAGTTCCTGATAAAAGCCCGATAATGCATCCGACTGCATTGCCGCCGCCTCATATCCTCCAATTTGATTCTCCAGAGACAGGTGCGCGCGTATCGCTTCCAGCACTGGTTTTGGCATTAAAGCAGCGCCTGCATTATTCAAATGGATGCGCTGCACACTACCCGGCGTATCAGCTCGCCATTGCCTGATTTTTTCTTCATTCATGCCTCAAAAATTAATAATGGAAGAATTCCCGATCTTGGACCCAAAATAAGTGTAATCTGCCCGGTCTCAAAAAGCAGGCAGCTTTACTTTATTATTTGAAGTATCCAAGAAACTTACTTACTTCAGTCGTTCATGCAAAAATCCCTGACAAGGCTATTTACCTGGTTCATTTTCGGAGCACTGTTGTACTTTCCGCTATTTCTGCATTTGGATTATATGCCGATCCGCAACTATGATGAGGCTCGCCTGGCAGTCAATGCACTGGAATTAGGTGATAGCCAAAGCATCTTTGTGACGACCTTTAAGGGAGAACCCGATAGCTGGAATACCAAGCCGCCGATTATGGTATGGTGCCAGGCTGCCTGTATTAAAATCTTCGGCACCAACGAACTGGCAATCCGACTACCGGCAGCATTGGCCGGACTGGCCACTTGCCTCCTGCTCTTTTGGTTTTGCATCCGAATACTACGAAAGGAACTGGCTGGATTTCTGTCGGCCATACTCCTGGTGAGTTGTGCCGGATTTACCACCTTGCATGTCACCCGCACTGGCGATTATGATGCCTTTGTGGTACTTTTTCTCACCGCTCAGGTCTTGTTTGGTTTTGCCTGGACAGAACGACCACATAAAAAGATCTTCCTTTGGCTGGCAGCCGGCGCTTTGGCACTCGCCGTCCTAAGTAAAAGTGTAATCGGACTCCTTTTTTTATTCCCGTTAGGACTGTATATGCTCTTGCGACGGGAAGGGCGCCAACTGCTGCGCGAACCCACGCCCTATCTGGCTTTTGGAAGCGCCCTGCTGGTCATCCTGGCCTATTACCTGCTGCGCGAACAACTCCAACCCGGCTACCTGCAGGCTGTATGGGAAAATGAATTAGGTGGTCGCTACCTCGAAACCCTGGAATCACACGATTACCCATTCAGCTACTATCTGAATAATATGTGGAATGGCCGATTCTGGCCCATGCTCCTATTTTTACCTTTCGCTTTGCTCTGGAACGCCTTTCAACCGGAAGCCCGTTTTTCCTGGCTGGCGATTTGGGTAGCGAGTGTTTTCCTGATTTTCATATCGCTTTCCCAAACAAAAATTTATTGGTATGATGCCCCCGTTTACCCCCTCCTGTCTTTGATCATCGGATTGGCCATCGCAGATCTAATCCATCTGGTAAATCGCCTGGTAAAACCAGCCCCCGTCGGAACCTTGTTACTATCCATTACATTTTTAGGATACCCATACAGGCAGGCGATTGAGCGCGTTTACTTCCCTGATTACCGGGATTATAATGGCTGGCAGGACAATGTCTATCGGGATGCCATGCGCAAAACACCTGCAGATTCCTTCACCGTAGCCAAGCGTACCGAAGAGTATAGTGCACACCTGCTTTTTTATCGCGAGGCTTTCGCCGAAAGGGGACAAAAAGTTTTTTTAAAAAATATCGCCCAGCTATCAGTGGGAGAAGAGGCCCTGATTTGTGGCTCCGGAAAGGGCAGATTGAAGGAAATGTGGCAATTTGAGGTGACACAGACCATCAATGACTGCGTATTTGTACGAATTTTGGCCAGACAAGAGTAAATCGCAGGCCATGGGGATTTTTCCTATTTTTGTAGCTTGTGCATTGTCCAAAAAAACCGGACCTGATTCATGGCAAAAAAAAGAAAAAAGGGGCAGTTATCGCTGAGACTGGGGCTGAATGATGAGCGGATACCCAAATTATTTGGTTTAATCCTGCTTTTTCTGGCACTCGTCCTTTTCGTCTCCTTTACCTCCTACCTGTTTACCTGGGAAACCGACCAAAGTAGTGTGCGCCATCTAAATTGGCGATTCATACTTAATTCTGATATACAATTATCGAATGCTGCCGGGCGCATGGGGGCCATTATTTCCCACATGTTTTTTTATTGGGGATTCGGCCTGCCGTCCTATGTATTTGTGTTTTTACTGGGAATCTATGGCAATGACCTGCTGCGTCGTAAACCGCTCAGCCGAAATCGCAAATTGTTTGTCTATTGCATCGTTTTCATGGTGGTCTTTTCGATCTTCCTCGAATTCATTTTCCCCAATGCCGATTTCCCCTGGGGTGGTGCTTTTGGTGAACGAATGACTTTATGGTTTACCGGATTCATCGGTACATTTGGCACAGCCGTTTTATTTTTCTTCCTATTGATAGGGCTGATCGTCTGGGTACTAAATCCGAATTTCAATGACCTGACTTTTGAAAAAGCAGTAAATGAAACACGGTATAAAGTAGAGGATTTTGTTCGCGGCCGTGGCCGCCGGAAACCACCTGCACCTGAGACTCCCGTTACGGCGGAGAGTACGGCCCAAAAACCAATTTCGACGCTAAGACCCGGGCAGCGAGACGCTAATAGCCCGCGTCCGGGCACTGCCAACGGGTTGGACAAAGAAAAACAACTCGAGTTTGAGTTGGAAGAAGATATTGAACTGCGTCGAAAGAAAAAACAGGACGCACCTGCCGGGGATACCGAACTCGAGATTCAAACCACCGTGCCGGGTGCCAGCACCGGTTTACCTTCAGATGCTGGTCCGACGCCCCTAAACGCACCAAGGCCGCCAGCTGATGGTCATATCGGTGAACCCTATGATCCAACAAGGGATTTGTCGTCTTATGAATACCCCGTGCTCTCGCTGCTAAATGATTACGCAGATCAAAAACTGGAAATTGACCGGGTGGAACTGGAAGCCAATAAGGACCAGATTATCTCAACCCTGTTAAACTATAAAATTGAGATTACCAAGATCCGGGCTACTATCGGGCCAACGGTAACACTCTATGAGATTGTACCTGCTCCGGGTGTTCGGATTTCTAAGATCAAAAACCTCGAAGATGATATTGCCCTGAGCCTGTCAGCACTGGGCATTCGGATTATTGCCCCAATTCCCGGAAGGGGTACTATCGGTATCGAGGTGCCAAACAAGAAAAAACAGATCGTTTCGCTGAAAGAAACCCTGATGTCTGATAAGTTCAAACGCTCCAAAATGGATCTGCCGATTGCACTCGGTAAAACCATTTCTAATGAGGTGTTTGTTGCTGACCTCGGAAAAATGCCCCACCTCCTGATTGCAGGGGCCACGGGCCAGGGTAAATCGGTAGGGATCAACACCGTTTTGATGTCGATTCTTTATAAAAAGCACCCGGCAGAAGTAAAACTGGTTCTGATTGACCCTAAAAAGGTAGAACTTTTCCCGTACGCCAAACTGTATAAACACTTCCTGGGTACCCTGCCAGATCAGGATGAACCCATTATTACCGAAACCAATAAGGTGATCCATACGCTCAATTCGCTGTGTATTGAGATGGATATGCGCTACAATATGCTCAAAAAAGCACATGCGCGAAACCTGAAAGAATACAACGATAAATTTATCGCCCGAAAACTCAGTCCGCTGGATGGGCACCGATTCCTCCCATTTATCATTCTGGTCATTGACGAGTTTGCAGATTTGATTATGACTGCCGGGAAGGAAGTAGAGTTGCCAATCGGACGTTTGGCTCAACTTGCACGGGCAATTGGTATCCACCTGATTATTGCCACGCAGCGTCCATCTGTAAATATTATTACCGGGGTTATCAAGGCCAACTTCCCGGCACGGATTGCCTTTAAAGTGACCGCAAAAGTGGACTCCCGAACCATCCTGGACGCCGGTGGAGCCGATCAGTTGATTGGACGAGGAGATATGTTACTCTCCGTTGGCGGAGATATGATTCGATTACAATGTGCCTTTGTGGATACCCCCGAAGTAGAACAGGTAATTGATTTTATTGCGAATCAACCCGGTTATGGCGAGCCATACCAATTGCCCGAATATCATGGAGATGATGAAACGATGGGCAATTCAGGCTTGAAATACTCGGAAGTTGACGAAATGTTTGAAGATGCCGCCCGGCTGATCGTCCAAAATCAACATGGATCTACTTCGATGATTCAACGTCGTATGAAACTGGGCTATAACCGGGCCGGACGAATCATGGATCAATTAGAGGCCATGGGCATCGTCGGACCAAGTGAAGGCAGTAAGGCACGTGAAGTCCTTATTTTTGATGAAATGGAATTAGAAAAATATCTCGACCAACTGAGGCAAAATAAAGGATAGTTTATAAGAAAGAGGGGTATGAAAATCATCCAATTAACAGATCTCCACATCGGGATGGAGGATGAAGAAACCAACGGGATAGACATCCGCAAGAATTTTCTTTTCATCCTCGATCAGATCCGAAAGGAACAACCGGATCAATTGATTATTACCGGCGATCTTTGCCTCATGAATGGCCGGGTCCTTACTTACCAATGGATCGGTCAGCAATTGGAAAATTTCCCTTGTCCGGTAAACTTTCTTTCCGGAAACCATGACCAGGCAACAATACTGGCCAAACACCTTGGCAAGGAATCCTTCCTCCAGGGAACCGAATTATATGGCAGGTTAGACTGGGAGCATGGAGCTGTTCTTTTTCTGGATACGAGTCCCGGCAGAATGAGCCAGCCACAAAAAGACTGGCTCCGGAACGAACTGGCTCAAAGCAGTCATCCCCGGATTATTTTCATGCATCACCCGCCTGCACTAGCCGGACTTCCTTTCATGGACAACAATCACCCCTTCCATGAAGCCCGGGAATTACAGGAAATTTTTCAGCAAGCCCCCTATCCTTGCACCGTCTTCTGTGGCCACTACCACATCGAATGCACCATCCAACTTCCTAACCTGACGATATTTATAACACCTTCGATCTATTTCCAGATTGATGGAAATTATGCTGAATTTCAAGTTGACCATACCCGAATTGCTTATCGAAAAATCGAATGGGCTTCAGATCACTCGATCCGGTGTGGCTTAAAGTATTTTGATGGGTTTAAAATTGATTGACCAAACTATTATAATCCCCACAAATGAAAAAAATATTTATCCTCTTCTCTTTCCAATTGATCTTTGCCTGTATGTCAACCCTGCTTTTCGCGCAAGCAAAAGCTGCACCTCTGCCAGACCCGACAAAAATGACGGCCTTTCAAGGCTACCAGAATTTTTACTTTGATGAAACAGGTGGAAAAATCTGGCTTAAAATCGATCACTTAGACGAGGAATTTCTGTTGGTAAATGGTTTACCCGCCGGCCTGGGCTCCAATGATATTGGCCTCGATCGCGGACAGATCGGAGAAAGTAAGGTGGTTTCCTTTAAACGATCCGGATCGAAAGTCTTGCTCATTCAATCCAATTACCAATACCGTGCGGTGAGCCAAAATCCGTCAGAACGCAAAGCCGTAGAAGAGGCTTTTGCCCAATCTGCCATCTGGGGGTTTGAATTAAAAACGCTGGAAGATGGCACCCAACTCATAGACCTCACCCCTTTTCTGTTGTCAGACCAGCATGGAGTGGCCAACTCCCTCAAAAGAACAAAACAAGGCAACTATGCCGTGGATGATTCCCGCTCTGCCATCTTTCCCGACAGGGTCAAAGCGTTTCCGGAAAATATAGAATTTGAAGCGACCATAACCTTTAAAGGAACGCCGGAAGGGAGCGATGTACGCACTGTCAGTCCCAATGCAGAATATATCACGCTGAGGCAGCATCTTTCCTTTATTAAATTACCCGACAATAAATACAAACCCCGGATTCACGACCCACAATCAGGCTTTATTTACGTCGATTTCTATGATTATGCACAACCTATCGAGCGCCCGATCAACCAACGTTATATCGTGCGCCATCGATTGGAAAAAGCCAATCCCGGAGCAAAAAAGAGCAAGGCGGTAGAACCTATTATTTATTATTTGGATCCCGGAACTCCTGAACCCGTTCGCTCCGCCCTTCTGGAAGGAGCCAGCTGGTGGAATGAAGCATTTGAAGCAGCCGGGTTTATTGATGCCTTTCAGGTAAAAATGCTCCCGGAAGATGCTGACCCGATGGACGTGCGCTATAATGTGATCCAATGGGTACATCGCTCTACAAGGGGCTGGTCTTATGGTGCCTCCATCGTAGATCCCCGGACAGGCGAAATCATCAAAGGACATGTAAGCCTCGGATCACTCCGGGTCAGACAAGACTTCCTGATCGCACAAGGGCTCGTACCGATTTATGAAAATGGCCAAAATCCCGACCCGGTCGCATTGGAGATGGCACTGGCTCGGCTGCGCCAACTGGCAGCACATGAAGTAGGCCACACCATTGGGCTGACCCATAATTTTGCAGCCAGCATAAATGACCGGGCTTCGGTTATGGATTACCCACATCCGCTGATCCTAAGCAAGGTAACCGGACTTGATTTTAGCAATGCCTACGATACAGGAATAGGAAACTGGGATAAACAGGCCATCCTGTATGGTTATCAGCAATTTGCACCCTCAGAAAATGAACAGGAAAAACTAAACCGGATCATTGAAGCGACCGACGCCCTAGGCTTGCTCTTTATTTCAGATGAAGATTCCCGTCCCTACGGCGGTGCCAGCCCGGATGGCCATTTATGGGACAATGGCATTAACCCGGTAGCAGAAATGCAGCGCCTGCTCGATCTGCGCACAAATAGACTTCAGGCTCTTGGACAAAATAATATCGCTCCCGGATCCCCCAACTTTGAGCTGGAGCGTGTACTCACACCACTTTATCTGGCACATCGGTATCAGGTTGAAGCCTGTGCCAAGCTCATTGGAGGCGTTTCGTATTCTTATGCAAACGATAGCCGGGCAATTCCGGTTTCGGAAGCAATACAAGACCAGGCGCTGGATGCTATCCTGACCTGCCTGCGTCCGGAGCACCTGGCCATCCCAAAAGAATTATTGGAGTTACTGCCCCCACCACCGCCAGGCTATCGCCGCGACCGGGAATTTTTTCCGTCCTATACAGATCCGGTTTTTGATCCGGTAGCAGCTTCTGAAGCTATTGGTACCCATGCGTTCCAACTATTGCTTCATCCCGATCGGCTGGCACGCATTACCAGACAATATGCCTTAGGCTACCGGGAAAAATCGCTACCGGAATATCTTGAAAAGATCACTATTGCCCTTTTCACCGTACCCAAAGAAAATCCATACGTCGAGGAATTATGCTTCTCCCTGGAAGTCTTGTTTGTAGAGGACCTTTTTCGCTTAGCGCTGAATCCCAAAATCGACTCGGAAGTCATTGCAGCAGCATATTGGCAAATATCCAGAATCCAACTACAGCTGCAAAAAGAAAACAATACAGTACCAAAGGTGCATGATTCGTATCTTCTGGCACGAATCAACCAATTTATGCAAGGACAGGAATCCTTCGAGCCCCTGCCAGAACCAAAAATTCCTCCCGGCTCACCCATCGGTTGCGGAGAAAATGCTGAATTTTGATTTTTAATGAAAAACTAACCCACTGAAAAACTAACCCATAGAATCACAAAATCACTAACTCACTCCCGATAACAATCGGGCCAAACTCAAACTCCCCCGATAGCTATCGGGGCAAACTCAAACTCAAACTACCTCTATTCTATGCCTCCATTCAACACCATCGTATTAATCTGGATCGGGATAGGATTAATCACCTTGCTTTCGCTGACGGTACTCAAAATACGGGCACCTTATGGTCGCCATGCAAATGACAAATGGGGGAAGACCATCAGCAACCGCTGGGGCTGGTTTATCATGGAATTGCCTGCCTTATTGCTGTTTCCACTCCTGGTAATTTTCGGGCCGGCAGAGAAAGACAACCTCACCTGGTTCTTAGTAATTCTCTGGGCTGCACATTATATAAACAGGGCAATCATCTTCCCGTTCCGCATCCGAACCAAAGGAAAAAGAATGCCACTGGCCATTGTTTACAGTGCCATTGGGTTCAACTTAGTTAATGGTTTTGTAAATGGCTATTATCTCGGATTTTTGCACCAGCCGGATGCCTCCGTTTCCCTTTTTGATGTTCGAATTCTGCTTGGGTTTGCCATTTTTTTACTTGGTGTTTTTATAAACAATAAAGCGGATACCAAGCTGATCGCTTTGCGGAAAGAAAACAGCGGATATCAAATTCCGCGCGGCTGGCTGTTTGAATTCATTTCCTGCCCCAACCACTTTGGAGAGGTCATTGAATGGATCGGTTTTGCCGTCATAGCCTGGAGTCTGCCCGCATTGAGTTTTGCAATTTGGAGTTTTTGCAACCTGGTACCCCGGGCCAAAAACCATCAAGACTGGTATTTGGAAAACTTCCCGGATTACCCCAAAAAACGAAAGGCAGTTATTCCATTTCTGTATTAGCCTTTGTCTAACAACAGTTCAACTGTCAAAAACGACAATTCAGCCAAATCTACTTTCCCGGCCTGATCAATTCGTACAGTTTTGTGTCAAGAATCACAACGATAACGAATACTGATCATGAAAAAATTATTACTCGTACTCAGCCTCCTGGGCTTCTGGACCAGCCAAAGTCATGGACAAAACACCGGACAAACAGTAAAAGGTATTGTCCTGGATCAACAATCCGAAACGCCACTCATCGGTGCCACTGTTGAATGGATATCCGGATCCGATCATCGTGGAACCGTTACAGACATCGATGGGTATTTCCGATTGGAAAACATTCCCTTCGGAAGACATGCCTTTCAGGTTAGCTACCTGGGCTATAATTCCATCACCCTCCCCAATATTGAGGTAAGTGCCGGAAAGGAAGTAAGCCTGACGGTAAGCCTGGAAGAAGCAATCGAACAATTAGGAGAGATTGTTGTCACCGCAGATGCACAGAAAGACAAGGCGCAAAATGAACTCGCTACCATTAGCGCGCGCACCTTTAGTGTAGAGGAAGTTAACCGCTTTTCCGGTGGACGCAGCGATGTGGGACGGCTGGCAGCCAACTTTGCCGGCGTCAGTAACCCCGATGACAGCCGAAACGATATCGTCATTCGAGGAAACTCGCCCACCGGTGTATTATGGAGACTGGAAGGTATTCCCATCCCGAATCCAAACCACTTTGCGACCTTAGGCACAACAGGCGGACCGGTTAGCGCACTTAATCCTAACCTTCTGGCAAATTCCGATTTTTTGACCAGTGCTTTCCCTGCCGAATATGGCAATGCACTAGCCGGTGCCTTTGATCTCAATTTCCGAAATGGCAATCGGGATGAACATGAATTCATGTTTCAAATGGGAGCCGTAAGCGGATTTGAAGGCATGGCCGAAGGGCCGCTAAACAAAGCAAACAAAGGATCTTATCTGGTCGCCGGGCGTTACTCTTTTGTAGGATTGGCATCCGAATTAGGCCTGCCCATCGGCACCAATGCCTCGCCCAACTACCAGGATGTTGCTTTTAAATTAAACTTTGGCAACAGTCCCGCCGGCAATCTCACCTTTTTTGGTATTGGAGGCCGAAGCGATATCGATTTCCTACATACCGAAACCGACGAAAATGATTTATTTGCGGCATCCGACGAAGACGCGTTTGCAGAATCACAGTTTGGCGTTATCGGACTCCGGCACAACCTGCTAATCGGTTCGAATGCATACCTGCGCACCATAGCAGCAGTGTCAACCTCCCGTAACTTGTTCAATCAGGATCGGTTTTTCAATCTGGACACTCCGGAAGAAACCAGCATTCGGTATTTTGAAACCAATAACATCGAAAATCGGTACTCCCTTTCTTCATATTACAATCAAAAATTCAATGCAAAACTGACCACGAGATTCGGTTTATCCGGCGAATTTTATGATTATAATATTCAGGCTAACACCCGGGAAAACCGCCCTGATTTAGACGGGGATGGAACACCTGATTTACTCCCGGTCTATAATTTTGAAGAAGGGACAGCCCTGCTCCAGGCTTTCGGTCAAAGTCAATATCGGATTAATAAAAGCTGGACACTTAATACGGGTATCCACTTCCAATTGCTGACACTGAATTCCACCTTCGCGGTAGAACCTCGGGTGGCCGTCAATTACCACTTGAAAGAAGGTCATACTATTAATCTGGGCTATGGCTTACACCACCAGACACAGCCACTTCCTATCCAGCTTTTACAGGCAGAAACCAGTCCGGGTATTTTTGAAACAACTAATAAAGACCTCGACTTTACCCGCTCTAATCACTTTGTGTTAGGTTATGATGTGAAACTCGGATCAGAATGGCGGGCAAAGCTGGAAACCTATTACCAACTTATTGACAAAGTACCTGTTGATCCCTTTTCCTCCAGTTTTTCCATGCTCAATATTGGCAGCGATTTTGGATTCCCAACAGATGCAATCGGGCTGGTAAATGAAGGTACAGGTACAAATATCGGACTGGAACTAACGGTTGAGAAATTCTTTAGCAAAGGATATTACGCACTGCTGACCACTTCTATTTTTGACTCTAAATACGAGGGCAGCGACGGGATTGTACGCAATACGGCCTTTAATAATGGCTATGTGTTTAACCTGCTTTTTGGCAAAGAATGGCGTGTCGGTGCCCACGCAATAACTTTCGACACCAAACTAACGACGGCAGGTGGACGCTACTATACGCCGGTAGATCTCGAAGCCTCAAAAATAGCAGATCGCGAAATTCTGCAAACAGAAAACGCCTTTGCAGAACAGTATGATCCCTATTTCAGATGGGATGCCAAGGTGGGCTTCAAGTTTAATAGTACCAAGCGTAAATTGTCGCATCACTTTTACTTTGATATCCAAAACGTGACCAACAACGACAATATCTTTGCCCGGCGATACAATCGACAAACCAATGAAGTCAATGAGGTATATCAGCTTGGGTTTTTCCCTGATTTCATGTACCGCATTCAATTTTAACAAAATACCGGAGCAGGTGATTCGCTTAAAGCAGATCACCTGCTTTTTAGCCACTTTAGGTTAGTTTTGCTTTCGAAAAAGACAAGGAAAATATGAAAGGAAGAAAAGATCGTATGCAATACCTGGGCTTTGATGACCGCTGGCTTATTGCCATTGGCATCCCCGGACTTGGCCTGCTTGTTCTCTCGATCTTTTGCCAATTTCAATTTTTTGAACTGGGTAATGCCTTTCTTCCAAACTTTCTTGAAGCTGTTTTTTATACCACATTCTACTGGTTTACCCTCCGTTGGGTGATCATTGCCCTTCGGAAGAAATATCCGGATTTCCGGGACTCCAAAAAGCGGGTTAGCTATCAGGTGCTATTCATGTTGATATTCACCCCCATAACCGGAAGCCTGATCGCCCTGTCTATTATCTGGCTTCAGGACAATTTTCAGCTTCCTCCCACCCATAAACCAAACGCCGGGATGGGGGTTTTTGCCACCTACCTCGTTTCCTTTTTAATGGCGGCCATCTATGAGGCCATCTATTTTTATACCCAATTAAAAGAATCCGTCCTGGAGCAGGAACACGCTAAACAGGAACATATACGATCCCAGCTGGAAGGTCTGCGCAACCAGGTTAATCCGCACTTCCTGTTCAATTCTATGAATACGTTGATAAATATTGTTCGGGAAGATCAAACGCTGGCTATTCGTTTTTTGGAAAACCTATCCAAAGTATATCGCTATATACTAGAAAGTCGGGATGAAAAACTCATCCCAATTGAACGTGAACTCGAATTTATTCGGGCCTATGTATTCCTTCAGGAAGAACGTTTTCGCGGAAATTTGACGGTTCATATAGACATTCCTCCGGAACAGGAACAAAATCTTATCCTGCCTTTGAGCTTGCAAATCCTGTTTGAAAATGTCATCAAGCACAATATTATCTCCTCCAAACGTCCCTTAACTGTGTGGATCTACCTGGATCAAGCGGGCAAGTTGGTTGTACGCAATAACCTGCAAAGAAAAAATCAGGTACTACATTCCACTAAGGTAGGACTCGATAATATCCGTACACGCTATCAATTTTTCACGGGAGAATCGGTAGATATTGAAGAAACCGACCAGTTCTTTACAGTACGTCTGCCACTCCTAATTCCAACTGCTGCCTTATGAGGATCTTACTGATTGAGGACGAATACCATGCGGTCAAGTACCTGAGTAGCTTGCTCCGGCTTGAATTGCCTTCCGGCGAAATTGTAGGGCAGGTTGATAGTGTGGAAGAAGCGATTTTGTGGATCCAATCAAACCCGGCACCTGATTTGGCATTCGTGGATGTACAACTGGCCGACGGACTCAGTTTTGAAATCTTTAACCAGATCCCGGTTCCCTTTCCGGTTATTTTCACAACAGCCTACGACGAATTCACCCTGGAAGCCTTTAAGGTAAACAGCGTCGATTACCTGCTAAAACCTGTAGCAAAGGAAGAACTCCGTCGCGCACTGGATAAATTTGATCGCCTCTACCAAACTAAAAATGGAACGGAAACCAATCGACTGGCTAATCTGGTGAAACAGATGCTAAAACCCGATACATTTAGACAGCGGTTCCTGCTAAAAAACGGAAAAGATTATGCTGTTTTACACGCACCGGATATTGCGTTTATTTTTTCAGAAGACAGCCTGACCTTTGCTATTGACAGGCAAGGAAAACGCTACATCCTTGATCACACCATCGAAAATCTGGAAAAAGAATTTGACCCCACCTGCTTTTATCGGATCAACCGAAAAATGATCGTGCAGGTCCAGGCTGTCCGGAAAATTCACGGCTATTTCAATCACCGACTGAAACTGGATTTACACCCAAGCACTCAAATTGAAGCCATCGTAAGCCGGGAACGCGTAAGAGGATTTAAAGAATGGTTGGATCAATGAGAACCCACAGGACCACTAACTTTCGAATTCTTAAGTCTTAATTTTTAATGAAGTCCCACTAACCCACTGAACCACAGGATCACTGAACCACAGGATCACAGGATCACAGGATCACAGAACCACAGGATCACTGAACCACAGGATCACAGGACCACTATCGAATTCTTAAGTCTTAATTTTTAATTTTTAATGAAGTCCCACTAACCCACTGAACCACAGGATCACTGAACCACAGGATCACAGGATCACAGGATCACTGAACCACAGAACCACAGAACCGCAGGCCAACCAGACCAGCCTAAGGCCCTAGACTCCCCACAGCCTCTAGAACGATTTAAACTGGTTTTACAGAAAATAACAGCCAGACACCTATCTTTGCTCCCGTATCTAATATCTAAGAATGAACGTCCTCATTATCGGTAACGGCGGCCGGGAACACGCCCTCGCCTGGAAAATCAGTCAAAGCCCGCTTTGTGGAAATCTCTTTATTGCTCCGGGCAATGCCGGCACCCAACTACACGGGACCAATGTGGCTATCCCGCCCTCCAATTTCAGTGAAATCGGAGCATTCGCGCTAAGCAACAACATTGATCTCATCGTAGTCGGACCAGAGGCACCACTCGTAGATGGTATCGTGGACTACTTCCTCGATCGCCCGGATCTGAAAAACATCCCGGTTATTGGCCCAGCAGCAGATGCAGCCCAACTGGAAGGCAGTAAGGGCTTTGCCAAAGCTTTCATGGAGGATTACGATATCCCTACTGCCGCTTACCGCGAATTTGATGTTGATAGTCTGCAGGAAGGTTTGGCTTATATAGAGGAACAAACACCTCCGATTGTACTCAAAGCCGACGGCCTCGCAGCCGGTAAAGGCGTACTGATATGTGGCTCCCATGAGGAAGCCAAACTGGAATTAATCGAAATGCTGGGCGGGAAATTTGGCGGTGCCAGCGCCCGGGTTGTGATAGAAGAATTCTTAAGCGGTATTGAATTTTCTGTCTTTGTTATGACCGATGGGGAAAATTATGTCCGACTTCCGGTTGCCAAAGATTACAAGCGTATTGGAGAAGGAGATACCGGACTAAACACAGGCGGAATGGGTGCAGTTTCGCCGGTTTCATTTGTGGACGAAACCCTCATGGAAAAGGTTGAGGACCGGATCATCATTCCAACCATTAAAGGTATTCAGACAAGCAACTTAAACTATAAAGGATTCATCTTCTTCGGACTAATCAGTGTCGATCAAGACCCTTTCGTTATTGAATACAATTGCCGCTTAGGCGATCCGGAAACAGAAGTCATTTTACCCCGACTAAAGTCGGATCTGCTGGTTCACCTTCAGGAACTCGCTGCCGGCAAACTGGGTACTACGCCGGTAGAAATCGAAGGTAAAGCAGCCACAACAGTCATGTTGGTGTCGGGCGGATACCCGGAAGCTTATGAAAAAGGTAAACAGATCACCGGACTGGAAAACGTAGTAGGCAGCATCCCTTTCCATGCAGGAACACTGGAAGAACAGGGTCAGATTCTGACCAATGGAGGCCGGGTCATCGCCCTGACTTCGTTGGGAAAAAATTTCAGGGAAGCCTTAAAGGTCTCCCAGCAAAATGCCGACGTGGTACAGTTTGAAGGAAAATATTTTCGCAAGGACATAGGATTTGATCTTTGATCACAGCCTCCTCCTAAACCGATTTGAAATACGAGCCAACACATATTGCCCAAATTCTGGGAGCCGACCCAGCATCGATTCTTGACTCTAATCCGATCGATCAGATTTGCCTGGATAGCAGACAGATTATATTCCCGGAAAGGGCACTTTTTTTTGCGCTCACCGGCCAAAGACGCGACGGACATGATTTCGTACAAGCGGCCTATAAACAGGGTGTCCGAAATTTTGTACTGGCTAAAACATTCGCAAAAGCGGATTTAGCTTCCGCAAATGTATTCCGGGTTGACAGCCCACTTCGGGCGCTTCAAAAACTGGCCACTTATCATCGGCAACAATTCCACTTACCTGTCATTGGCATCACAGGGAGCAATGGCAAAACCATTGTAAAAGAATGGCTTTTTCAATTGCTGGGGGAAGACTTCCACAGCGTGCGCAGCCCGAAAAGCTACAATTCTCAGATTGGCGTTCCGCTTTCAGTTTTGCAAATTGAGGAAAGCCACCAACTCGGCATCTTTGAAGCGGGCATTTCCCAAAGGGACGAGATGAAACAGCTGGCACCCATCATTGATTGCCAAATCGGAATTTTCACTTATGTGGGTGATGCACATCGGGAAGGATTTCATTCCCGGCAGGAAAAAGTTTCAGAAAAACTGGCCCTCTTTCGCAATGCTCAAACTCTTGTTTACAACCTGGATGATCCCCTGCTCGATCCGGCTATTCAAAAAGAGCTGCCACATATCCGCCGATTTAACTGGTCCACCGGACCAAACGGAACCCTACATCATATTCAGTGGGAGCAGCATACATTCGGGAGTACCCTTCAGGGAAAATACAAGCAGCAGGAATTTCGGGCTTTTATACCATTTAGTGATACTGCTGCCCGTACCAATGCCCTGCATTGCCTGGCCACCCTTTTGCTACTTGAATACACCATAGAGGAGGCATGTCATCGACTGCAGAACCTGCAACCGGTAGAAATGCGGCTCGAAATGAAAGCCGGTATTAACCAAACTACCATCATTAATGATGCCTATAATGCCGACCTGGCTTCATTAACCATAGCACTGCAGTTTCTGGATCAACAAAGTCCTGAAAAAAAAAGAACCCTCATTTTATCAGACCTCTTACAAACTGGCCGTAAGGCCGATAAGCTGTACCAAAAAGTAGCTGCCCTCCTTCGCGAAAAGCGGATAAATCAGTTGATCGGAATTGGGACTCAGATTATTCAAATCCAGGCTTACCTGCCTGCCGATATAGCTGTGGAATTTTACCCCGGCACCTCCGCTTTTTTAAAAAACCTGGATCCGGGTCGTTTCCAGCAGGAGACCATCCTGTTGAAAGGCGCACGGGCCTTTGCCTTTGAACAAATTGCCGAGCGCCTGGCACTTCAGGTACATAATACCGTATTGGAGATCAACCTCAATGCGATCCGTCATAATTTGGAGGTGTTTCATAGACAGCTGGCACCAACAACCCGCTTATTAGTTATGGTTAAAGCAGCTGCTTACGGAAGTGGCGCCTATGAAATTGCCCGGCTACTGGAATTTCAACGGGTAGATTATCTGGGTGTCGCTTACGCGGATGAAGGCATAGAATTGCGGAAGGCTGGTATTACCCTTCCTATTCTGGTCCTGAATCCGGAAACAGGAAGCTTTCAGGCCATGAAACGCTATAAACTCGAACCGGAAGTTTATAGCCTGGAGATGCTGAAACGTTGGATCGGCACCGATAGCAATACACAAGTTCCCGGTATCCATTTAAAGCTCGAAACAGGAATGAATCGACTTGGATTAACCGAAAACGAACTTCCTGAAATTGTAGCATTACTCAAACAACATCCAGCCCTTCAGGTGCTTTCGGTATTCTCCCACCTCGCAGCAAGTGAATCGCCTGAATCCGACGATTTCTCACATACACAGGCCCGGCGTTTTGAAAAAATGGTGGCCACCATACAAGAAGTTACTCCGACGCCCCTTGTCAGACATTTGTTAAACTCCAGTGGCATTGCCCGTTTTCCGGAATACCAGTATGAAATGGTGCGACTTGGCATTGGCATTTACGGACAGGAAAGCAGCAGGCAACTCCAGGGAGCCCTCCAACCCGTATTTAGTCTAAAAGCCCGATTATCCCAAATCAAAAACGTGGGTGCAAACGAAACCATTGGATACGGTCGAAAAGGCACAGTAACCAAACCAACCGCAATTGGGGTGATCTCGATAGGTTATGCAGACGGTTTACTTCGCCTGGCAGGCAACGGCCGCTATGCCCTACAGATACGAGGAAAAGAGGCGCCGATCATTGGCAATGTATGTATGGATATGTGTATGGTTGATCTGGACGGAATCCCGGAAGCTTGCGAAGGTGATGAGGTGCTGGTATTCGGACCAGAAAAATCAGTTGAGTTGTTATCAAAAGCACTTAAGACAATACCCTATGAAGTTTTTACAAATATCTCGAGCAGGGTAAAACGCATTTATGTGCAGGAATAGGATAAGTTTTATCTGTGTGATTTAGGACGCTATATGTCCTTATTGCGGAAAGTCTGTGCCCAATATTCTGCAATCTTGCCAACTAATTTCCATCAACATACCGAAGTCTGCCTACTTTCGTTAGCTATTCATTAATTTTGCGCAGTTTTTGAATATCCATTCTGAAAAATGAAATCAAATATTGACTCTTGTCATACTCCATTTCAAATTAAATATTTAAAAAATATGATCACTCGCAACATTGCCATTGTACTTGGACTTGTATTTTGCAGTCTTGCCGCATTTGGCCAACCGGGTTCTGCGGAAGATCCGGTATTGTTTACTGTTAATGATCGTCCGGTTCTTGTTTCTGAATTTAACTACATCTACACAAAGACCAATGGAGAGGAAGCAGACTTCTCGGAAGCCTCCCTCGAAGAATATTTAAATCTCTACACGAAGTTTAAATTGAAAGTAGAGAAAGCGCGCGACATGCAGCTGGATACCATCCCTGCATTGCAGCAGGAACTGGAAGGATACCGCCGCCAATTGGCCGATTCCTACCTAATTGACAGGGAAGTAACCGAGCGCCTTCTGCGCGAAGTTTATGACCGGCAATCACAGGACGTGGACATCAGCCACATCCTTATTCCGGTACCAACCAGCAATCTGGATACGTCGATCGCCTACAATCTGGCGCTAAGCGCACTAGAGGACCTGAACAAAGGACTTACTTTTGCTGATGTTGCACAACGCTATTCAAAAGATAAATCTGTAGCACAGAATAAGGGACATATTGGCTTTGTATCAGCTATGTTTCCAAACGGATTATACGCACTTGAAACAGCTGCATATTCTGCGCCAATAGGCAAACCCGTTGGACCAATCCGCACGACTGCCGGATATCATGTATTAGTGGTGCATAGTCGTCGTCCGGCTAGAGGCGAGGTGGAAGTGGCACATATCCTGATTCGAACGCCGGAAGAAGGTATAACGACTGATCCGAAAGTGACTATTGATAGCATCTATCAGGTATTAATGGCAGGTGGAGATTTTGATGCCTTGGCCCGTGAACTTTCCGGAGATAAAATGACTGCCGGCCGCGGAGGTTATATTGGCATTTTCGGAATCAACAAATATGAAAAAGCCTTTGAAGATGCTTCATTTGCATTGGAAAATCCTGGTGATTATTCCAAACCATTTAAAACTACAGCTGGCTGGCACATTGTTAAATTGATCAGCAAAAAAGAATTAGGGCCTTATAATCAGGCAAAAGGCGGCATCCAGGCTAAGGTAAAACGAGACCAACGTTTTGAGGAGGCAAAGGAAGCCATGATTAAAAGAATCCGAAAGGAAAATAACTTCCTGGAATTTAATACAACCCTAAATGCCTTCATTCCCACCTTAGGAGAAGACTTCTTAACGTTCCGCTGGAAAGCCACGGGAGAGAAATCGGAAGAATTGCTTTTTGCCTTCGGCAATAACTATAAAGTAACACTTGGGGATTTTACAACATACCTGGAAAACAGCTCACGCGACCGTATCCGGATGGCAAGAACAGCGACGCCTGAAAGTGCAGTGCGTGATCTCTATCAGCAATATGTTGACGAAAAAGCACTCGAGTTTGAAGAAAAGCAATTGGCTCAGAAATACCCGGAATTTAAAGCACTGATGCGCGAATATGAGGAAGGCATTTTACTCTTTGAAGCAACCAAAATGTTGGTTTGGGACAAAGCCGCGCAGGATACAAGCGGATTAATTGCTTACTATGAGTCAGTAAAAGGACGATACACCTGGAGAGAACGGGCTGTTGTTAGTACGTATTCTATTAAAAGTGTAAATGCAAAGACCCTTAAAAAGGTCAAAAAATATATACGGAAACACAACCCGGATGAGGTTATGGCCAAATACAACACCGATCCGGAGAATCCGATGATCATTCATTCTGAGCGAACTTATGAAGAAGAGCGTGCACGGGTGTTGGACAATATGGAGTGGAAGGCAGGTGCAATCTCTGAATTTGAGATGAATGAACGGGAGGGAACAGCAAGCTGTTTTAAAATTGAGAAAATTCTGCCGGAACAGGGCAAAACCCTCGATGAAGCTCGCGGGTATATTATAGCTGACTATCAGGATCACCTGGAACGAAAATGGGTAAACGAACTCAAAAAAGAATATCCGGTAGTTATTAATACGCCTGTATTTAAAAGTTTGATCAAAAAATAAGATAATGGCTCTTATGAAGAATCCATCGCTCTTACTTTTTGGACTACTAGTCAGTGTACTGTTTTTTGGTTGGGGCTGTAATAATGGAAACCTACAGGGAGGAGACCGGCTGCTCGCAGAGGTCTCCGGTAAAAGTCTTTTCCTTTCAGATATGGAAGGAATGATCCCGGAAGGTATGTCTGCCGAAGACAGTACACTGATCATTGATGCGTATGTCAATCGGTGGATTCGGGATGCCATCTTGTTGGTAGAAGCCGAACGGAATGTTCCGGCCGATCTCGATATTAATAAGCTGGTGGAAGACTACAGGTCTTCTCTGTTGCTGGATAATTATAAAAAAGCCCTAATGGAAGAATCCCTGGATTCTACTGTTACAAGTGAAGAGCTCCAGGCTTTTTACGACAATCATCGTGAAGGATATTACCTGGAAAACGACATTATTTCGGCTTATTTTATGATTATCCCCAGAAATACACCAGATATTGGAAAGGTTCGATCCTGGTGGAGCAATATGTCTCCCGAGTCGCTCCTGGAACTGCGGTCCTATTGTACAAATAACGGCACGCACTGTTTCCTGGATGAAAATAGTTGGTTTTCGGTAGAAGAACTGGCAGCGCAATGGCCTCGAGGTACCGTAAATGATCGGGATCTATGGAATGAGAAAGATCTTCAGCGGCAGGATGATGAATTCTTTTACTTTTACTACCGTGTTGACAAAATGACTTCCGGAGAAATTGCTCCGATGGAATATGTCGAAGACCAGATAAAACGCCTGATTCTCCATCAACGCAAAATTCGATTGGTGGAGGAAACGCAGGACAAAATGTACGAGCGCGCTTTACGCAATAAAGCGGTCCGGGTCTATTAAGTCCCGATTTAAGTTGAATAATACTTTTATATGTGTAAACGAATCCTATTACTGAGTGCCCTTTTGTGGACTGCTTTCAGCAGCATGGCTCAAACGGAAGTGATTGACAAAGTAGTAGCCCAGGTTGGTAGCGAACTGGTTTTGCTTTCTGAAATCGAAGAACAATTTGCGCTTGTATCCGCTCAGCAAAGCGGCTTACCACCGGATGCCCGATGCTATATTCTGGACAATATTCTCGCTCAAAAATTGTTGGTCAATCAGGCTAAGATTGATAGTGTATTAATCACGGATGAAGAGGTAGATGCCCAATTAGATGCCCGAATCGATCAGATTCTGGATTACATGGGAGGCGACGTTAATCAGTTTGAAGATTATTACGGACAAACTGTCTCGCAGGTAAAGGATCGCTTTCGAGATGATCTCCAGAGTCAGATTCTGGCAGAACGTATGCGTGGGCAAATTATCTCGACAATCAAGGTAACACCGGCTGAAGTAAAGGCTTTTTTCGAGCGTATTCCAACAGATAGTTTGCCCTATTTCAACTCAGAAGTTGAGTATAGTGAGTTGGTCATCAAGCCCAAAATTAACGCCGAAGAACGGCAGAAAGCTATTGAGAAGCTGGAAGATATCCGGCATCAAATTCTGGTGGACGGCGCAGATTTTGGGGCGCTTGCTACTAAGTTTTCCGACGATTTTGCCTCCGGGCGAATTGGGGGCGATCTTGGCTGGACACGCCGCGGAAAATTTGTTCCCGATTTCGAAGCAGCTGCTTACAACCTGGATGTCGATCAAATTTCTGACGTAGTCGAAACCGAGTTTGGATTTCATATTATCCAATTGATCGGCCGTCGTGGAAATACCATACATACCCGGCACATTCTGATCAGACCGGAAATCACCCAGGAAGACCTCGATCTGACCGTTTTAAGACTGGACTCAATCCGCTCCATGATCATTAATGATACAATGCCATTTAATAATGCTGTAAAAAAATATGGCTATAAAGATGTGCAGAGTTTCAGCAATGATGGTCGGGTGGTCAATCCCTCAACAGGCAACACATTCTTTGAGATAGGCGATCTGGAGCCAGATATTTTCTTTGCATTAGATACAATGAAAGTGGGTTCAATCTCCAAACCATTTGCTTATAGAAGTCCAACCGGAGAAACCATGTACCGGGTTATCTCATTGGTCTCTCGCACTGTACCACATCGAGCAAGTCTAAAACTGGATTACTCCCGTATTCAGGCTGCAGCGATAGAAGAAAAACAGGCACGGTTTATCAATGAATGGATCATGGATAAAATTGATGCGACTTACATCGAAATTGATCCAATGTATCTGTCCTGCGAAATAATCAATGGTTGGATCGAACCTAATTAAACAGGCTAAGTTTCCGAAAAAAAGCTCCGGTGATCACAGATTCATCGGAGCTTTTTTTGTGGGTTTATGGCAACTGATAGTGTTTTCTAAATTGATCCTGCGAAGGCCAGGATTGAATAAACAGCAGCAGTCCTATGGCATACACGACCAATAAAGCTGCGTTTTCACGGGTCAGAAAAAAAATCAGTACGGCCAATATCGGTAATTCCTGGATAGCTAATCGCACAATGACATTCGTTCCGTAATGCACCACTTTGGTTTCTGTAGATTCGTATTTAACCTCCAATACGCGCTTCTCATATACTACTTTACCCAAATACCAACCGGCACCGACCAAAGCCAGACAAAGGCTTAGATAGAGATCTCCAAACTCCACAGGCCAGCCTGTTTTCGGTTTCAAAAAGAAATATAAAATTACGAACATCAGAATCATTCCTGACAAAGAAGCCAGAAACAAGATTTGCGTTTTTCGAATAACATCTTTCATAAAACTGAATTCTACGCCCTTTTACTTTTGATACTAACCCTAAATAAACATCCCGAATTTCGGATTACTCCAAAATTCGGGATGATTTACAGTTGTACTATTGAATAGCCTAATTAACGCACACCATGCATTAATTTCTTGATGATCGGATACATCAAAACACAGATGATACCCAATCCCATGGCGATTCCGGTCAGAATCCAGAAGAAATAGCTAATACCATGTGTTTTGGTAATTTCTACAGATTGCTCACCAAATACGCCGGCAAGTTTCATGCCGATGGCAACAGCAAGGTACCAAATACCAAACATAAAGGCAATCATCCGTCCCGGAACCAGCTTACTTACATAAGACAGAGAAACAGGCGAGGTACACAATTCACCTAATGTATGAAATAGATACACCAATACCAGCCACATCAAACTCACCGAAGCTGTAGCAGCACCAGGCTCAATACTTCTGGCACCAAAGGCGACACAGGCCATACCAATGCCAAGTAAGACCATACCGAGGCCATACTTCACATTGGCGTTTGGATTATACTTACTTTCCCACCATTTAGAAAACAACGGTGCAAAGGTGATAATGAACAGGGAATTAAGGACGCCAAACCAGGAAGCCGGAACCTCTGTAACCTCCTGCTTAAATTCTACTGAAAGCATCCATAACGCAATTGCCCATATAATCAGAAAGCTCAAACCCAAAAACAGGTTTGACAGACTGTACTTAGCAAATGTTTGTCGGAATAAAAGTAAAAGAACCCAGGTAATAATTCCCAGTGGAATTACCGTCATCATTGAATTGACAATTTTGAACGTCAATCCCGCATTTCCTTCCAATATCCTGTTGGTGTAATCTCTGGCGAACACGGTCAATGTCCCAGGTGCCTGTTCAAAAAGCGCCCAGAAGAAGATCGTTACAAAGGCAAAAAACACGACAGCCATCATCCGATCTCGGGTAATACTTGAGTACTGTATTAGACGATATACCAGTAGGAAAATAAAAATCAAACCGGCAAAGATGATCGTAACCAAGGGGCCATCCATCCCAAATAGTGAAAAGTCTAAAAAGTTGATCCGCCCTTCAGAGATCTTTGATACAGGATCATTGATAATCCAGATCAAACCCAAAGCTGCCGAAACAAAGACTAACACAAGCTGCCAATTGGAGAATGGGTTACGTTTATCCGTATCTCCTTCAGCTATTATTTTTTTGGCTTCCGGATCAGGTTTCTTTCCGACTTCACCAAAAATGTTTTGGGCAAACCAGAATTGCAATAAACCA